>JBPOHH010000444.1:0-1746 GCA_052035765.1 Bacteroidota bacterium | reverse complement strand
GTGTATTTGATGGAAAGACCTTTAAAAACTTCGAGCTACCATTGGGCACAAAAGATACCACTGTTGGAATATCCAGCGACAAGATGATAAATAAGATCTTTCGGGATAGGAAAGGGAAATTATGGATATCTTCAAATGCAGGTCTTTTTTCTTATTCAAATAATACATTGACCACTGTTTCGAAAAAGGTGGAAAGTCTCGGATTCGAAGATAAAGCAGGAGGTTTATGGATCTCATCAAAACAAGGATTATATAAACTAACGGATGAGGTAGCAAAAAAAATCACAGATGAAAGTATCGAAATAGGAAAAGGCATAGGAAGTATTGCGGAAGATAAAGATGGGAAAATTTGGTTTGTCGTCAATCAACATTACTTATATACTTTTGATGGTAAAGAACTTACAGAATTTAAAAAATCAGAAGAAAATAAAGGACCTGTTGTTTTTCAAATCTACAAAGACCAAAGCGATAGGTTATGGTTTGCTGGTTATGGCGGTGCCTACCGATTAGAAAACGGAAAATTTGTCAATATTACCAAGAATGGACCTTGGTGAAAAATACGACCGCAGAATAGCACCTACGAGAAATGGGCGGTACTGTGGTTTAAATAGGCATGCGCTGTGTTATCAACGTATGTGCTTGGTGACAGTGAAGTATTTCAAAACGCCACCTTCGGGTAGCTGCAAACCGTTCCTAGTCAAGTATTACCTGTCTAATTAGATGACATCTCAATTATTTATTTACATTTCAACTCCATTCAACCCACATGATACCGGCGCAGCACAGACGATGGGCAGACTGGCTTTTCAAGCCCTTTATCTATTGGCTCCTGAAACGGGATTTCGGGAGGTTGCGCGTGGTGGGCGATGTGCCGAATGTGCCTGAGGATATGCCGATTATTCTCGTGCCTAATCACGCCACATGGTGGGATGGTTTTTTTGTGTATCTGTTGAATAATCAACTTTTTAAACGAAAATTCTACATCATGATGCTTGCCGAACAGCTTACAAAATACTGGTTCTTCCGCATGCTCGGCGCTTTTGGTTTTTCGCAGCAATCACGTCCTGATATTGTGGCTGCGATGAAGTATTCTCTTGAAATTCTCAGCCAAAAACCCTCGCCGCTCGTTATCATTTTCCCGCAAGGCGCTCTTCTTCCGTTTAATATCCGTCCCCTCGGCTTCAAAAGTGGTGTCGAATGGCTGGCTTCACAAGCAGGTTCGCCGGTGTGCATTCTCCCGCTCGCGATGCGCTGTGAATATCTCGGTGAACGTAAGGCGGATGTGTATTTTCTTTTTGGCGAACCGATGTTCCATTCGCAGACAATTCCATTATCTATCAAACACTTAGAACAGTACTCCACCACATTACTCGATGACCTCGAAGCGCGGATAGTGCGTCGTGAATCGGGGGTAATTCTCCTCGGTCAATTGGATAAAACTTCACCTACAACTGTGCACCCCTAACGTAATCAACGCACAATGACCATTCTTCTCCTCATCTCGCTGTCGTTGCTTGTCATTCCCACCCTCGTGTCGATTGTTAATGTGTTGACTGCGCCTCGCCTCGGCAGACCCCGCCGCAATTCCCCAACAGAACAACCGCTCGTCACAGTCATTATCCCGGCGCGGAATGAAGAGCGGAGCATTCGCACCTGCCTTTCGGGTCTCATGGCTCAGGACTATAAGCATAGTGAAATCATCGTGATAGACGATAATTCGACAGATACTACGGCGGCGATTGTTCG
>JBPOHH010000700.1:0-1908 GCA_052035765.1 Bacteroidota bacterium | reverse complement strand
TCAAAGCTGTCCTCCGTTCGCAGGGTTCGAATGGCGCTTCCGTAAGCTACGACACGACAAGCACCCTGAGCTTTCGGGTGATTCTTCAGAATACGTCGCTACGTCATGCGAAGGTCGCGCTTACCCGACAAACGCTGCATTTCTATGCTTCTACAGCATTTACATCAAATACCATATTGACCGATGCTATACTGCGCTCATTCGACGCACAGCTCAACCTAGCCAACACGTTTCCAGTATCCGGTAGCGTCACCGTGCGTCTGCCACAGCTCCACCGCGTGAGCGACGGCAAGGAATTCACCGGACGATTCCCGATGAACAAGAAGCAGTCCGGAGCAATTACCCTTTCGTCCGCCGGTGATGCCTATCATCTCACAGCGGACTCCATTGACCGTGCGGTAAATAATGGTCAGATCAAAGAATTACACTTTATTATTGACGTGCTCACAGACGCGATACCCTCGACAGCCAAGGAGACATTTGACGAAAACGACAATTTCAAACTTAGCGGCGTGATTGCTTCCTTAATCCTTACGTCGGCAGCCGGTATGTCACTACCACAGACGAGTATTTCGTTTTCCTCGACCGTCGATTTCGTTCCACAGGGAAATATTGATAAAATTACCTTCAAACGCCTGCTCGCCAAAGACTCCTATCTCGCAGTTCAACTCATCAATTCAGCCGGAGTGAGCGCGAATTTTAGCGGGAAAGCATCCCTGCTCGACCTTGCAGGTAATGTTCTGACGGTGGTAAATATACCTTCGCAACTAATTGAAGCAGCTACGCTTAGTGGTTCGACGACGACTCCATTTCAGACCACTCTCAGCATTCCACTCGGTTCACTCGACATTCCCGAATTCCCGAAATATGCACGCATTGAAGCGCGTGTTACGACAAATTCACATACTCCCTTTCTCGTGCGGAATACAGACTTTTTCCGTGGCACTGCTGAGGTGAGAATCCCGCTTTCATTGACCATTGCCGGTGGGAATTTCCGCAAAACAGATGCCATGAACGTGTCGGAGGAAATTCTCAAACGGCAAAAGAATCTGACCTCTGCCAAGCTCACGATGGAAACGAAAAGCCGCATTCCCGCCAATGTCGGCTGCATGATTTATTTCTATGATACCCAAGGGAATACCCTGCTCAAGCTCCCGAAATCCGGGTCATTTACCTTCGCATCGGCACCCTACGGAAGCGACGGCATTTCAAACGGTGAGACCAAGTCTGCATTCTCGCTCGGGGTTGACTCGGCGGAAGTCGCGAAAATTCTCTCATCGGCGAAGTTTGGAATTGATGTGGCTTTTACAACCGAACCTCGCCCTGCTACAACACCTTTCATACGATTTCTCACCAGTGATTATCTCCATGTGCGTGCAATGCTTGAATTTAAGGGGAATACCGATGTTCGGTAGTCTATCCTTGCGATTCTGCATTGTGGTACTCCTGCTTCTGAGCATACGCACCCTCACTGCGCAGCAACAGCTCGATATTTCCGGAATGGCACTCGGCAAGGCAGGCGTGGCATTCACGCAAGGCACGGATGCGCTAACATCTAATCCGGCAAACATTTACAGAAGTGATACTAGCGCCACACTTGAGTGGACACTGCTGTCCGCCGGTGCGATGATTGGCAGCAGCGTCTTCACTATCAAGGATATAAACTATTACTTTGGCGGTGATGGGACTGTCGATGAGTACGGGAGCTGGAATCCACGCTATCTCTCGCCGTCTGAACGGGATATCTTCGCGCAGAAAGTCGATAACGGAACAATTGCCGCGCAGGTGGAAACGATGCCGATTGGAATCGTGCTGACATTGCCACATTTCGGTACACTTGGCTTTAGCATTGTGAATACCCTGCAATTGCAGCTTCTATTCCCAGATAAATTCTCCCGCATTTTCAAT
>JBPOHH010000710.1:0-2460 GCA_052035765.1 Bacteroidota bacterium | reverse complement strand
AGAGGCGCCGGTATCCCCGATTGTACACCCATGTAGTCAATGACTCGCCGATGATGGATGCAGCATTCAATCACAAGATTCTATCGATGTATTGAATCTTACGGGGTGAAGGTATAGATGGGAGTGTAGTGATGCTTTGCCGGATTAGTATGAGTAGATTAGGCAATTCTCCAATGGCGCAGAGATAATTCTATGCGAATAGAGAGTTCTTCTGGCTCTTGCCTTGCTCTCGTCGTATTTCTCTGATATTTTATAGACTTGCAACCCCATACTCCATTGAAATTTTATGCACTTTCCCGTTCAAATAGGCGTCGGAAATTTTTCCATCAGCGCTCATTTGCTTTGTGAAACGCTTGCGATGGTCGTGGGGTTCCGGTATTTTCTTTACCTGCGGAAACGTCAGCCGGATGCTATTAGCGATTCCAATCGCGTATGGATCCTCATTGGTGCTGCTTTTGGTGCGTTTTTTTTCTCCCGCCTGCTTGGCTCGCTTGAGCATCCTGAATTATTCATCGCTTCACCAAATAAATTCCTGTATTTCTATGCAAATAAAACAATTATCGGTGGTCTCCTCGGCGGACTCCTGACGGTTGAACTCGTCAAAAAACGCTTGCAGGTAACGCATTCATCGGGTGATTTATTTACCTTTCCACTGATAGTGGCAATGATCATCGGGCGTATCGGATGCTTTACGACCGGCGTGTATGAAGAGACCTATGGCGAACCTACCGCAAGCATTTTCGGCATGGACTTAGGCGATGGAATTCTTCGCCATCCGGTCACACTGTATGAGATTGTATTTCTCCTTCTGCTGGGCGGCTTCTTGAAGTATCTCGAACGCACACATACACTTCGGGACGGGTATCGTTTTCAGGTGTTCATGACGCTGTATCTTCTCTTTCGCCTGCTGCTCGATTTCATAAAGCCCGGCTTTACCGTATTTTGGGAAATCGGCACGATTCAGGTAAGTTGCATACTTGGACTACTCTATTACCGCCACATTCTGTGGAAATTATTCATTCATCCATCGGTACTCTATGAACGACAGTAAGCGCGACTATATCTACTACGACCACACCATCAGCTTGTGCAACGAATGCCACCGGCAAATCAGCGCGAAAATTATCTTTGAAAATGGGAACGTGTATCTCACCAAACGCTGCAAAGAACATGGGTTTCAAAAAGTACTCATCGCAACGGATATCGAGTATTATAAGCAGCAGAGGAATTTCAATAAAGCGTCCGAATATCCGCGCACGCCGCATACTGACACGGTGTATGGATGTCCGTTTGATTGTGGAATTTGTCCTGACCACGAACAGCATTCCTGTCTGACGCTCATCGAGGTGACCGACCGCTGCAACCTCACCTGCCCTACTTGTTATGCGAGTTCGTCGCCGACCCATGGCAATCACCGCACACTTGAGCAAATTAACATGATGCTTGACGCAATCGTGCTCAGCGAAGGCGAACCGGACGTGGTGCAAATCAGCGGCGGAGAGCCGACGATTCACCCGGAGTTTTTTCAGATTCTCGACCTTGCGAAGTCAAAGCCAATTAAACACTTAATGCTCAATACCAATGGAATTAAAATCGCCAATGATCTTGAATTTACGAAACGTCTTGCGACCTATATGCCTGCTTTTGAAGTGTATCTGCAATTTGACTCCTTCAAGCCGGCGGCACTGCGCAAGCTTCGGGGCGGCGATCTGACCAATATCCGAAAAAAGGCGTTGGAGAATCTTAATAAATATAATATTTCGACGACGCTTGTTGTGACGCTCGAAAAAGAACTCAATGATGATGAAATCGGCGCGATTATCGACTTTGCATTAACCCAGCCATGCGTTCGCGGCGTTACCTTTCAGCCCACACAAGTCAGCGGGCGATTGGAGAATTTCGACCCTGCTGTTAATCGTCTGACGAATACGGAAGTTCGGCAGAAAATCCTCGACCAAACGACGATTTTCCAGCCCAGCGACCTGATCCCCGTGCCGTGTAATCCCGACGCGCTGGTGATGGCGTATGCGCTTAAGTATCAGAATAAAGTTCTTCCGCTGACGCACCTTATCGACCCGGATATACTACTCAATTCCTCTAAAAACACCATCGTCTATGAACAGGACGAAGCTCTCCAACAGCATGTCATGAAGATGTTTAGCACGGGGATTTCGACTGATATGGTCAGCAAAACCATCAGCACGCTCCTTTGCTGTCTGCCGAATATTATCGCGCCGAATCTCTCCTATCAAAATCTCTTCCGTATTATTATCATGAACTTCATGGACGCCTATGACTTTGACGTGCGGGCAATTAAAAAATCATGCGTTCATATCGTGAATACCGACGGCAAAATTATCCCGTTCGAAACGATGAATCTCTTTTATAGAAAAGAATTTGAAGAAAAATTGAACATTTTAAGGAGTGAGTTGAGTCATGCATAAGCTAGATAAAACAGTT
>JBPOHH010000204.1:0-1824 GCA_052035765.1 Bacteroidota bacterium | reverse complement strand
CAAAGATTATTATTCCCTTCAAAAATTGCTTTACCGGCTGCTAGACTTGGAGCATCTGTAAGCACTTTAATTTCAAGCTGTTTTTTAGGTTTGCTTTTGTTGACGGCTTCCGCTGTCTGCATTTCTTGTTCATATTCCTGCTTACTGAGCGGTGACGAACCTGTCACATGGTACATGACCATATACACAAGAGCAAAAGCGATTGTTAAATAGAATCCGTAGAGCCACCAGCGCGGAAGATTATTATCGAATTCCTGTATCCCGTCGGCATCGTGGTCGAGGAGTTTATCATCATATTTTTGTGCCATTTCAATTTCTCCCGAAATGTTGTTGAGGAATGATTGTAGTATCATCTGCTGACTCTAACGGAATCTGAGCCATATTTCGTAAGTGTGTTTTATCAACTTTAAAAAACCACACAAGCACTGAGGTGAACAATCCAAAAAATACCAGCATTGATATGATAGGATAGATTTCAACTCCTTGAATTGATTGCAATATATTTCGAATCATGTTTGTTCCTTTGTATAATTATTTTTTTTCGGCCTTGATGTCTTTACCGAGGCGCTGCAGATATGCAATCACCGCTACAATTTCTTTGTCCGGTGTGGTTTCGATTCCGGATTTTTTAAGATTTGCCGCTATTTTCTCGGCTTGTGCTGACAGATCTGCACCTGCTTGACGCTCATATCCTTCAGGATACGGTACACCGAGCTTTTGCATGGTAATAATCTTTCCTTCGATATGACTCATATCAAGCTTGTCGGTGACAAGCCATGGATAGGATGGCATGATGGACTTAGGAGAAGTAGAACTTGGCTCACGTAAGTGTCTGTAATGCCAGTCATCACCATATTTTCCGCCTTCACGATGAAGATCAGGACCTGTTCGCTTTGAACCCCAAAGGAAAGGATGATCATACACAAATTCCCCTGCTTTGGAATATTCCCCATAGCGTTCGGTCTCAGAGCGGAACGGACGAATCATCTGGGAATGGCATCCTACACATCCTTCACGGATATAGATATCGCGACCTTCCAACTCAAGAGGAGTATAAGGAGTTACACTAGAAATTGATGGAATGTTTGACTTAATCAATGCCGTTGGTACATATTCGACTACACCGCCGACAACGACTGCGATAAAGGTATAGAGAGCGAATTTCGCCGGCTTGCCTTCGAGTACGCGGTGCCAGTGAGCATTCTTTTCTTCAACATGTTGAATAGGTGCTGCTTCAGCGTGTTCATTGGGAACCAATGCACCTGCTTTTGCTGTTTTCCAAAGATTATACGTTCCGATGAGTACGCCGACGATATAGAGAGACCCACCCACAATACGCAGTGTGTACATTGGAATGATCTGCGTGACTGTTTCTAAGAAATTAGGGTAACGGAGAATTCCATCAGACGTAAATTCTTTCCACATCAAGCTTTGGGTAATACCACCGATATAGAGAGGAATTGCATAGAAGAGAATACCGAGCGTTGCAGCCCAGAAGTGATAATTCGCGAGTTTTTTAGAGAATAATTCCGAACGGTAAATGCGCGGGATGATGTAATACAACACGGCAAACGCGATACCGCCATTCCATGCAAGCGCGCCTAAGTGCACGTGACCGATGATATAGTCGGTATAGTGCGTGAGCGCGTTCACACTCTTGAGTGACATCATAGGACCTTCGAACGTGGACATACCATAGGCAGTGACGGCGACAACCATGAATTTCAAAACGGGATCTTCGCGCACTTTATCCCATGCTCCGCGGAGAGTCATCAAGCCATTAATCATACCGCCCCAGCTTGGAGCAATCAGCATAACGGAGAA
>JBPOHH010000263.1:0-19129 GCA_052035765.1 Bacteroidota bacterium | reverse complement strand
CGCTTCAGCTATCGCACTTCCACCAATCAGCCCACTATTACGCAACTTCAGAATGTGATTGATAACAGCAATCCACTTCAGATTTCAACCGGAAATCCGGGGCTCGGACAGGAATTCTCGCATAATTTCAATGCACACTACGGTACGTTCAATATGGTCACGGCGGCAGCATTTTTCTCGATGATTAATTTCAGTGTGACGGAGAACAAAATCATCACCGCGACGACCGTGGTCACCGGCGAAGGTGACTCGATTACCCTCGACGGACGACGCGTATGGCTCCCGAGTGGTGCGCAATTCTCCCGGCCGATTAATCTTAACGGTGCGATGAATGCAAGTGCTTTTGTGGTCTATAGTTTCCCGTGGGAACCTATCTCCGGGCTCAAATTAAATGTTAATACGAACGCTAATGTGATGTTCAACCGTGACATCAGTCAAATCAACGGCGCAGACAATATCGCTAATTCCTGGATCGCCACGCCTTCCCTCGGATTCGTCAGTAATATCAGCGAGAACACCGACTTTTCACTATCGGCAAGCTCGGCATTGAATACTATTCAAAACTCTATTCAGAGTGAACTCAACCAAACATATTACACGCATACCATCCGTGCCGGTACCACAATGATTCTCAAGGACAGTTCGGACTTTTGGGATGGCTGGCTCCTGACCGGAGATTTTAGCTATATCATGACGTCGGGCTTCGCAAGCGGGTACAATCAATCGGTACCGCTGCTGAATCTGGGCATCGGCAAACGAATCTTAGACGGGCAGGGTGAATTCAAGCTTTCGGTGTTTGACTTGCTCAACCAAAACAACAGCATTACCCGTAATACCGGCAGCGGATATATCGAGGATTTACAGACCAATGTGTTGCAACGGTATTTTTTGCTTAATTTTACCTATAATCTGCGGAATTGGAGTGGCGGAAAGTAGGTGGTGTGGCGCTTGAACGCTGTTGGGTGATTGCCTGTGTAACGCTATCAATGTTTGAAATTGATACGTATTTGAACACTTCGACAAGCTCAGTATGACGTAATCTATTCAGTAGGACATACCCATTAGTCATGGTAAGCTTCCGGATGGCGTACGAACGCCCGTAAGAGTATGCAATGAAACAAAGTTGCCCGGAAGAAATCCCCCGTCTAAGAAGGCGACCCCTTTATCAAGGGTCAAAGACTCAGGAAACGTCCCCTTTATCAAGAGGTCAAAGAGAAAAAAGTCCCCTTGATAAAGGGGAAAATCTTTGCGAAGCAAACGAAGGGGATGTACGGCGATGGAATAACGGTATAATTTATATGCTAATTATGTTGTTTGTTCCAAAAGTGTCATTAGTAGCTTGCCTATAAGCACAAACACAACGCCATTCCTTACGTTGACAGCATCACAACCGTCTCCTCCACGCCGTCAGATTGAATCGATTCTCACATTCTCCATCAATCGGCGGCTTCATGAAATCTTTATACCTTACGAATCGGTTTTTTTATGTCTTAGGCGGACTCGTTCTGTTTTTCACGCTCTGCTATGTGCTTGAGCTGCTGCTGCCGATTGCCAAGACGGCTGCTGCTGTCGTCTGTCTTCTTTTTGGGATAGAGCTATTCGCCTTATACCGCACCAAGCAGGGTATTCATGCCGAGCGCCGCACACCCGACAAGCTCTCCAACGGCGATGAAAATGAAATCGTCATCTCACTTCACAATCGCTATGCGTTTCCTGCACATCTTACCATTATTGATGAAATTCCCTTTCAATTTCAAGTGCGTGACTCGTATTATGAGGCACAGCTTGCGCCGGACGAACGTCGGGCGGTGAAGTATTCGCTGCGTCCGACGAAACGGGGTGAGTATAATTTCGGTGCCGTCAATGTCTTTGTTTCGTCTGTAGTAGGGCTCGCGCGCCGGCGGTATCGTTTTGATAATAATGCCGTTGCAGTCGTCTATCCATCCTATGTTCAATTACGCAAGTATGAATTACTCGCCATCAGCAATCGACTGACCGATGCCGGTATCAAGCAGATTCGTCGGGTGGGACAATCGATGGAATTCGAGCATATCCGGCAGTATGTCCGGGGTGATGATTATCGGTTGGTCAATTGGAAAGCATCGGCGCGCAGAGGTGATTTGATGGTAAATAATTACACGGATGAGAAAGCGCAGCAGGTGTATTCGGTGATCGATAAGGGACGCGTGATGAAGATGCCGTTTGAGGGTCTGAGTCTGCTCGATTATGCGATTAATTCTTCGCTGATTATCTCGAATGTCGCGCTGTTAAAACAGGATAAAGCCGGGATTGTAACGTTTTCTCATAAGATAGGATCCGTACTCCCTGCCGAACGTAAGTCATCACAAATGCACACGATACTCGAATTGCTCTATGCCGAAAAGACCGGTTACACCGAGTCAAATTACGAGCTCCTTCATGCCACGCTCCGGCATCGAGTGCCACAGCGAAGCTTGATCTTGCTGTATACAAATTTTGAGACTCTTTCCTCGCTTACGCGGCAGCTTCCGTACCTGAGAAGTATTGCCCGGCGGCATTTACTCGTGGTGATTTTCTTTGAAAATACTGAATTGCGTCAACGGCTTGAAACGCCTGCCAAGACGACGGAAGAGATTTACCTCAAGACGATTGCCGAGAAATTCGCTTTTGAAAAACGCTTGATTGTCAAGGAATTAGAACGCTTTGGCATTCAGTCGGTGCTCACACCTCCCGAGCATTTGACCGTCAACACGATCAATAAATATCTTGAGCTTAAGGCGCGGCGGATGATATAATTCATCCATTTACGGCGATAAAACTTCGCGGAGAGTACCCAGTAATTTATCGGCTGTATAGGGCTTGCTCAGCAATGCCATTGCTCCTGCATTGGAGAGATTTTTGGCAATTTCGCCGTGCATCAGACCGCTTGCTGCGATCACGCGAACGTCAGGATTGATTGCTTTCAGGAGTCCGATGAGCTCCAATCCACCTACCACCGGCATCATTACATCAGTGACAACGATGTCAATTTCGCTTGATTGTTCGCGATATATCTGTGCTGCCTCAGCGCCGTTTACTGCTGTAATTACCCTGTATCCTGAAGATTGAAGAATATCCTCGGCGATACTTCTGATTAACTCCTCGTCTTCGACCAGCAATACCGTTTCATTATTTGCGACCGCAAGTTCCTCTTTTGGTGGCTCCTCAAGCGAATGTTCTTGGGAAATTTCAGCCGGTAAATAGATGGAAAATGATGTACCTACATTCACCTCGCTGTAGAGATGAAGAAAGCCGCCATGATTCCTGACAATAGAAAAGACCGTTGTCAGCCCGATGCCGGTGCCCTTACCCACTTCTTTGGTCGTAAAGAATGGCTCGAAGACCTTATCCTGGAGTTCGTGCGGTATACCTTTGCCGGTATCACGTATCTTAATCTGCACATACGTTCCGGGTCGGGCGTCGATAAAGTGCTGGAGAATATACTCATTAGCGATGATATAGCCCGCTTCAACCGACAAGATGCCGCCGCGTTCTTTCATCGCGTCACGCGAATTGATGCACAGATTCATGATCACCTGATGCAATTGTGTCGGGTTGCCGTGAACGATGAGGTCTTCGGTCGGCATATTTACCTGCACGTCGATTTCTTTCGGGAAGGTCAGCCGGGCCATTTTGATGACCTCATCAATGGTGTATTTCACATTTACGGGCTGGAGTTCTTCTTGCGAACCTCTTGCGAAAGAAAGTACTTGACCAATCAATCCCGAACCTCGCTGTACGGTCGAGATAATGGTATCGATACGCTTGACAGACTGTTCGTCGGTGAGCTTCATTTTGATAATTTCCATTCCGAGCACGACCGGAGTGAGGATATTATTGAGGTCATGGGCAATTCCACTGGCGAGGGTGCCGATACTTTCGAGGCGTTGGGCGCGGAAAAGCTGTTTTTCGAGACTTTTTTTCTCCGTGATATCGGTATTGGTCACGAGTACAGCGGTGGGGATATTTTCTGCATTGCGAACTAATTTCCACCTGCTTTCGACGAGAATTTTCCGGTTGTCTTTCGTGGTTTGGATAAATTCCCCCGACCATTCGTTTTTTTCAAGGAGAATTTCCTGTGTCCGATAGAAATCACTGCCTTCGGAGGCGCCGAGGAGCTTGGGGGCAGATTTTCCGATGGTTTCCTCGGCTGTCCAGCCGTACATACGTTCGGCGCCTTTGCTCCAGGAGACGATGATATGATTGAGGTCACGCACAATAATCGCGTCTGGAACGATGTCGAGAAGCGCAGCCTGCTCGCGAATTCGCTGTTCGGTATTTCGTCGCTCCGTCACATCCCGAAGTATCACCGTAAACAATTTACCGATGATGGTATCTATTTGGGAAATCGACGTTTCGATTGGAAATTCTTCGCCGTTTGCGCGGAGTCCGCTGAGGACGAGGAGGTGTCCCATCGAACGGCTGGTCTGCCCGTCTTCGCCGAATTTTTTCACATATCGGGCATGAGAGGTGCGGAAGCGTGCGGGTATGAGGCGGTCGAGGGAGTGACCGATGATGTCTGCTGCCGGGTACATGAACATTTCTTCGGCGGCTTTATTAAAGAGAACGATGTTATAATTTGTGTCGATGGTAATGACGGCATCCATGGCAGATTCGATCACGCCGCTGAGTCTGGCTTCGCTGATTTTCAGGGATACTTCGGCTTCTTTGCGTACGGTGATATCCGAGAACGACACTACCACACCATCGGGGGTGCTTTTTCCCTGATTGAAGAGCGGTTCTGAATTCATCGACACCCATGTCACATTCTTGCTGCCTGGCTTACGAATTCCCATCACTGCTTCTGTCACCGGCATTCCTGTGGCGAGGGTACGCATTGCGGGGTGAGCTGATCGCGGAAATTCATTTCCGTCTTCATCGATAGCATTCCAGCGAGGGTCGAGTGGTGTGCGTCCGAGCAGCTCATGTAATTCCATACCGAGTATTTTCTGCGCACTTTCGTTGGCATCGATGATTTCGGCTTTTTCATTGTGGAGTACAATTCCCTCCTGCATCACAGCCACGACGGAGCGGTATTTATGCTCACTTTCGCGGAGACTGTTTTCGATTTTTTTCCGTTCGGTACTATCACTTTGCAGTCCGACAAAATGAGTAATCGTACCGGTTTCGTCGGGTATGGGTGTAATGCGGAGGAAATTCCAGAATGGACTGCCGTCTTTTTTATAATTGAGAATTTCGCCTTCGAAGGATGTTTTTTCGATGATACACCTGTTCATCATGGCAACGGTACCTTTATCGGTGTCTTTTCCTTGTAAAAACCTGCAATTCTGACCCAGAATTTCTTCGCGGCTGTATCCGGTCATGGCGCAGAATCCATCATTTGCAAAAATTATCGGGTTCGCCGGCTGCATTGCATCGGAGATAGCGATTCCTTCGGAGGTATTTTGGAGTGCCCGCTCATAGATGCGGAGTATTTTTTCGGTGTTTTTCCGTTCGGTAATATCCCGCGAGGTAACGACCACAGCCATAATCGCCGGATTGTCTAATTGATTATTACCCTTGGATTCTAAATACACATACTCGTTATTTTTCGCGCGGAAGCGGAGTTCCATTTTTGCGTCATTGCCTACCTGACCGATTGATTTACGGAATTCATTCTGAGCGACGTTTCGATCGTCGGGATGTAATAGTTCGAATATATTTTGCCCGACGAGCTCGCCCTGCTGATAGCCGAGAGTAGGAAAGACCGACGGACTTTCGTAGAGGATGGTACCGTTTTTGTCCACGAGAGTAATGATATCGGAAGCGTTTTGCACGACTTCTCGGAATTTTTCCTCGCTCTCCCGGAGCTTATCTTCGGCGTTTGTACGATCGGTTATGTCCCTGAAATTAGAGACGATAGTGCCGACGGCGGGGTCGTTCAGGAGATTGGTCACCGTATCTTCAATCCAATGCCAGGAGCCATCTTTATGCCGCAGTCGGTGACGAACGGGGATGGGGATATTCGGCTTTGCAATCAGTTCACCAAGCTTGTGTAAGGTAGTGGCATGGTCATCGGGATGAATGAGATCAAAGGTTGATTTATTCATATTTTCCTCAACGCCATAGCCCAGAATCCGGCTGATTGCCGGAGTTGCATCGAGTATTTTTCCGTCTTTGTCGTGGAGGGAAATCATATCCTCGCGATGTTCGATAAGCGCGCGGAACCGGCGTTCACTGGCTTTTTGTTCGGCTCGGATTTTGTGTTTCTCGGTAATATCGCGGAAGGTGAGCACCACTCCGGATATCTCTCCGGTATGGCTGAGAATAGGTGCAGCGGAGTCGTCGATGATATATTCCGTGCCGTCTTTTGCCTGCAGAACGGTGTAAGCCGACAGCTCGACGGTACGTTTTTCTTTGAGCACAATATCGACCGGATTATCCGCACGCTCTCCGGTGGCTTCGTTGATGATATGAAATACCTCGGGCAGTGGCAGTCCGATGGCTTCCTTCTGTTGCCAGCCGGTGAGATGTTCGGCATTGGGATTCATGAATTTCACGGCGCCGTGCTCATCGGTGGCAATGACGGCATCGCCGATACTTTGGAGGGTGGTGGCGAGCCATGTTCTGCTTTCGGCAATTTCGCGGTCGGCTTGGTGGCGTGAGATTGCCATTTCGATCATGAATTGGATTTCACGGTCATCAAACGGCTTGAGGATATAGCCGTACGGGTGGGCTGCTTTCGAACGTTCAAGAGTTGCCAGATCAGAATTTGCCGTAATAAAAACGATGGGGATATCAAGTACTTCATGCAATCTTCGGGCTGATTCTATTCCATCAATACTTCCACGTAAGCTGATATCTATCAATATAATATCCGGTGAGTGCTCTTCTGATAGAGCAATGAGATTCTCTCCATAGGCACTGATAGCGACGACTTGATACTTCATTCGCATAAGCAGCAATTGCAGATTCTTGGCTACCAAGTTCTCATCTTCAACTATTAAAATTTTTGCGGGAATACCGACCATACAAATTACCTCGGGGTAAATGAGACAATAAAGTGCGTTCCAACAGGGGCAGCTGAGCGTCTGAACGCCCCCCCGAGCTGTTCACTGAGAGTCTGTACTATCTGCAGACCGAGTGTCTCGGACTTCGTGATATCAATCGTGTCGGATATTCCGATACCATCATCGAGCACGCCAAGCTCATAGCCGGTGTCGGATATTTTATGAATAGACACGACAATTCTTCCTGCAGAGCGACCCCGAAATGCATATTTAAGTGCATTGGTTACGAGTTCGTTGACAATGAGTCCGAGGGGAATTGCCGTGTCTAGATTGACATACACCGGCTGCTCATCATTCTCAAATTCGAAACTCACACCCTGCTGAATGGTGCCGATTGACCCGACGAGTCGCGCGCTCAGCTGTCGCATATATTCGGCAATATTAACCTGATAAAAGGTATCTGCCTGATAGAGCTGTTCGTGGACAAGCGCCATGGATTTCACTCGGTTCTGACTCTCAATAAGGGCGTCGGAGAGTACTTTGTCGGGCACAAACTGTGCCTGAAGATGCAGCAGGCTCGAGATAATCTGCATGTTGTTTTTCACCCGATGATGAATTTCTCTCAGTAATGCCTCTTTTTCCTTGAGTGCATTTCGGATCTGCTCTTCGGCGAGTGTACGCTCAGTGATATCCGAAACAAATACTGTCAGTCCGATGATGGTATTATTCTCGGATATTATTGGAGAATATCTGTTTTCCCAATACAGTCGAGCGCGGGACTCATCCCCGTAGTCCTCGACAAAGAGCAGCTCCTCGCCATGGAGTGCGCGGTCGAAATTGTACTTGGCTTTTGCACGATCTTCTTCATTGGTAATGACATCGAGCATATTCATACCAATTTTTATTTCTTTTCCCCAGATGTTCATCATGGTGGTTTTGTGGGACTTGGTATAGGCGAGATAATTATATTCGGTGTCGAGGGAAAAGATAATCATCCCTTTCGGACTCTCGAGGATCGACTTGAGGAGTTCGTAATTTTTGAGGAAATTAGCCTCACTTTTCTGAAGAGCAAGCTTGGACTGTTTTTGCCCGATTGCATAGGCTACATGCCGGGCAATCGTAAGCGCAAGATGAATTTCATCGTCCGTAAATTCATGACATTGCTTAAAATACACCATAAATTTACCGATGAGCCGCTCCTGATATACCAGTGGAATAAATCCTAAGGCGCGGATGCCTTCCAAGCGAATCGTAGGCAGGAGCTCGTGGAGCGAAGGATCATTTTCGGCATCGGAAACGAGGATCGGGCGGGCATTTATCTCTGATTGTGTCCATGGTGAATGACCGGATGCCCGGCTTTGATATTCAGCTGAGAGCCCGACCGAATCGACAAACTGCATCACGCCCTGTTTGTCGAAGAGCAGGATTGACGACTTGTCGGCTTTGATGGTTTTCATGAGAGCATGGAGGGCAACATCATAAATCTCTTCAAGATTTTTCACGGAATTGACGGCTTCGCTGAGATGGGCGATGATTTGTATCTGTTCGAGCCGATGCTGCTGCTCCACCTCGTAGGTTTTTCGGGGAGTAATATCGCGGATAATGCTCAGGAGATATGGGTTCTGTTTGTCCTGGTTTTCTACATACGAATTAGAAAAGTCCAGCCATAGCTCACGACCGTCCCAAAGGCGGATTTTTTTTTCGTAATAGGTGACAATCGAGCGTGAGGTGAAGCGCTGGCGGAATCGTGTATACAGCTCGGGCTGACTTTGTTCGCCATAGACGCCGGTGTATAAATTCCCGATAATTTCCTCTTCGGACTTGCCCATCATTTCGCAATAGGCTTTATTGGCGCGAAGTATAATACCGTTTGCATTGACGAGGCGCATTCCATCTCTGGAATTCTCCCAGACCTGCCGGAAAAGATCCTCAGAGTTCCGGAGATTCTCGAGATTACGCTTCTCATCCGTAATATCGCGAAAGACGACCTGCATGGATAATTTTCCCTCATAAGTGACGATCGAACCTGAGACTTCGGCAATAAATTCCGTGCCATCCAGGCGTAGTAGTTTTTCTTCGGTAATCGGGGAGTTACGCCGGTGCTCGAGGCTGGTGCTAATCCGCTCACGAACGATATGGTGGCAGTCCGGATGTATAAATCGAATCACCGGCTGACCAATCAAATCATGCTCGGAAGTAGCCCCGAGAGCGTGTATGGCAGCACGGTTAACAAGCAAAATCACCCCATCGGTATAAATGGCAATGGCATTCGGCGAGAGCTCTATCAGACTCCGGTAGCGCTCTTCGCTTTCTTGGGGATTCGGCGTAGTATGGGTAAGAGTAGTATCCATTTGAGTAGTACTAAGCGATGGAGAATACTGTACAGCAAGGGCATTAATTGCCTCTTTTACAGCGCTAAAATACCACTTAATATCCGAAAATTGATGATTCTTCCTGAGAGTATATTCCCACATTTCGGCTCTGCGGCTCCCCTTGCTTCTGCGGTGATACTCATGCCTGATGCCGCCTGAAAGATGCCCTCCTGAGGGAAAATATCACTCGGTACTTTCGTGTTCGGTCTAAAATCGCTATTTTTGCATAATTATGGCGTAATTCATGGACTTCTGCACCCAAAAGGCACAATGGCAAAACCGCTAAGTATTCTCTTCGTCTCGAGTGAAATCTATCCCTTTGCAAAGACCGGCGGGTTAGCCGATGTCTCGTATTCATTACCACTTGCGCTCCGCGAGCTCGGTCATGACATTCGGGTAATGATGCCGAAATACGGCAGTATCAGTGAGCGGAAAAACCGTATCCACGAGATTAATCGTCTGCGGGATTTCCCGATTCCGGTGGGCGACACCGAGTCGCTGGCGACGGTAAAATCCTCCTCGGTCAACAATCCCCGCTCCAAAGTACAGGCCTATATCACTACCAACCACAATTATTTTGAAGCAAAAAAAGGATTCTACAGCGACCCGCTCACGGGTATTGATTATCCTGATAATGACGAGCGGTTTATATTTTTCAACCGCACGGTATTAGAGACCTGTATCCTCCTCGGTTGGTTCCCGGATATTATTCATTGCAATGACTGGCAGACGGGTCTTGTCCCGGCATTTGCCCGTACTGAGTATGCTCAGGAATTCAAAAAAGCAAAAATTATTTACACGATTCATAATTTTGGGAATCAGGGAAGTTTTCCGGCAGAGAGCATCGCCAAGACGCGTATGGCACCGAATGTACTCCCTTCGATTACCCACGATGACCGTCTGAATTTCATGAAAGCAGGTATAGCGTATTCTGATAGAATTACCACTGTAAGTCCTACGTATTGCTCGGAAATTCTCAAAAACAAGCAGTCGAGCAACGGTCTGATCACCGTGCTCAAAGAGCGTTCGGATAAGATGTTTGGTATCCTCGACGGCGTGGACATGCTCACCTGGAATCCTAAGATTGATCCGCTCATCGCCAAGAATTACGACAAAACGACCGTGAGCGACAAAGTCTATAGCAAAGAAGCGCTTCTGCACAGATTCCGCCTCCCGATGCGCTCGAATACACCGCTTATCGGCATGATTTCCCGCTTGAATGAGCAGAAAGGAATCAAGCTGATTTTGGAGGTAGCCGATCAGTTATTTGCAGAAAATTTACAATTCGTGCTTCTTGGTGAGGGTGATCCCGCGCTTGAGGCAGGACTCAAAGAAGTAGCGGCACGCTATCCGGATAAAGCTTCGGTCAAGATTGGCTTTGATGATGAGCTTGCGCATCTTATTGAAGCAGGCGCAGATATGTTTATGATGCCGTCGCTCTATGAGCCCTGCGGCTTGAATCAGCAATATTCGCTTGTCTATGGTACGGTGCCGATTGTGCGCTCGACCGGCGGACTCGCCGATACGGTTCGGGAATTCTCACCGGCGACGGCGACCGGTAATGGCTTTGTATTTCAGAAATTTGACTCCGGTGAAATGCTCGAAGCCATTCGCCGAGCGGTCGCAATGTATGCCCGCACGGATGTCTGGGATATCGTCGTGCAAAACGGCATGAGCGAGGATTTGTCCTGGGGGCGCTCGGCACGGCAGTATAGCGAGCTGTATCGCAGTTTAATTAAATAACAGGTATTTCAATTAAACGGTCTATTATTAAACAATCCTAATCCTTCTACTCTCCGGGACTTGTTGCTCTTCTTCCGGTGTGTTGCAGTACTTTTTGGATTGGTGGTCTCGTTCACCGCACTACGACACATTCCTCAAATTTCTTATGACGTTTCCTGCATTTCTTACTCTCGAACGTAATCGCATCGTTTCCTTTCTCGGTAGTGTTGTGTTTACTACTGTCCTCCTGCTTGGCCTCACAAGCTGCAACGAGAAGCTGAGCGTCGTCGGCAACGGCTTTACGCCGGATACACTTCAGCTTACGTCGATTATTACTACCGACACGCAGCCCTTGGTCACGACCTCGGTGCCCGTGCTCAAAAGCCGCTCTCTCTCGGGATTTGGCGTGGTGTATATCGGCAAGACTCCGACGATGGAGGCAATTACCCTTTCCAGGCTCTCGACGCCGGACTCGATGCCGACGCTGGCATTGAACGATATTGTCAGTGCAAAACTCTTTATCGCTCCCACCAATCCTCTCTACGCATTTGGCGATACGTTAACTAATCAACTCTCATTTACGGTCGTAAAAGTTAAAAAACTCTGGAGTCCGCAGGCGACCCTCGACTCCATCAGCCCGGCGTCTGAGTATTTTGATACCAGGACACTTGCTAAACATTCTGATAAGATTGAACTTAAAGACTCTACCGCAAACATTATCCTCGATTTTGATAAAGAACAGATAATTGAATGGATTACGAACAAAAATAAATTTGGCACCGACTCCCTGAACTACGGCATTGCCTTTCTTCCCGATCCCGGCTCGACGGTGATTCGCCGCTTTGCTGCAGGCGCTGTCGGCAATTCAAGCGCGGCACAGTTTGCGACACTGCAGGTAACGTACCGAAAGTCCACCGGAGATACAGCAATTGTACGATTCCTCTCCGGCTATGACGGCACGTATATCGCGACTACTGCGCCCGGTACTTCCGACAAATCCATTACTATTCAGGCAGCAGCCGAGACCAAGTCCACACTAAGCTTTGATGTGCGGGCTGTTCCGAAAGGTGTGGCTATCCATCTTGCAGGACTGACCCTTACGCTCGACCCATCACGGTCGGCATACGGTACGAGCGGTATGGATTCGGTGATTTATGCCGACTTTATCGACTCGAGTGCCAATAATCTCTTACGCAGTTATTATGGCTCACGACTCAAAGATGCCTCCGGAAAATTCACCAATGAATTTTTCTTCCCTACAATGAACTCCGCGATTGAAGGTATAGTGCGGCGCTCCGGTACCGGTACCATTACCGTGCAGACCCGTCCCGATCAGCATTATCTGCGGGTTGATAAAATCGTATTTTTTGGTCCCGAAGAGCCCGACAAGTCCAAGCGTCCGCGGCTGACGATTGTCTATTCCACCCGTCCTAAATTCTAAGTGAGACAACTGCTATGAAACGATACCTGCTCCTTGCTTTTACGCTTGTACTTGCCGTAGTATCACCGCAATGGGTGTACGCTCAGGGTGGCTCGACGTATTCTATTTTTGGTATTGGTGACCTCCGTACTACCTTGGGTGCCAGCTATGACGGACTCGCAGGCACACAAATCGCCGTATGGTCGGACTATGCCGTAAATCTCGCCAATCCTGCCGCTTGGGGCGCCGTAAAGTCTACCCGCATTCAGGGAGGATTTCGGTTCAATCAGCAATCGGTATCGAATGGTCAGACTTCTGCATCGCAGAACAATGGGAAATTGGAAGGAATGGCGGCAATATTTTCAATCGATACGGCTCTCGGAATTGGTGCAAGTCTTGGTTTTTATCCGTTTAGCTCGGTCAATTATGCGCTGACGACCCCGACGACGATTACAACAGGTGACGGTAGGACAATCGGCGGTGAAATCGATGCTACCGGCAAAGGCGGAATTACCGCCGGCTACATCGGTGGATCAGTACGCATTGCCGAAAATTTTTCCTTTGGCCTCAGCGGTGTGGCACTCTTTGGGACTGTCAGCTCGGTGGTACAAACTCTCCTCTATTCCTCAGAAGCATATAGTTCGGTTAATCAATCCAACGACGATTTCCGCGGCTATGGTCTCAAAGTCGGTTGGATGTATTCACCGTTTCAGAATTTTACGCTTGGGGCTGCAGGAAGTGTTTATTCAAAGCTTACAGGTACCAACGAACTCCGCTACAGTACCATCGGCACGACTGAGCTGTCGAGTGACACGACCTTTGAGTCTGATTTTTCGACATCAATGCCGAGTTCATTTGGCATTGGAGCATCGTATAAATCCGGTAAATTTATGTTTGCTACCGATGCCGAACTCCAGGATTTCTCATCCTTTAGTTACCGCAGCGGCCGTGAGACTTTTCGCTCGACGATGCGGACAAGTTTTGGCATTACCCGGCTTGCAAGCTTTGCTGCCGGAACATCATTCGCCGATAGAGTCGCCTTTTCGATTGGCGGCGGCTATCAGCAATTATACTATTCGGTCAACGGCATTCCGATTAATGAATACTACGGTTCGTTCGGCATGCAAATTCCCCTCGGTAATGGAGCTATGCTCGATGGCGCAGCCACAGCCGGCACCCGCGGTACTACAACCAACGGACTCATTCAGGAGCTCTTTGGTCGCTTCAGCGTGACCATCGGCATCGGTGAGATCTGGTTCAAGCCATTCCCGCGCGACTAATTACCCTCATTCCACTCTCCTTCGTATCGTGAGAGTACAAGTGTCCGGTATTCCTCTCTTGAGACAGCTGCTTTGGCCCTCATTGGCGCGCGCAATCCCTTGTCGAGCCGTCCCGCAATTCGCTTCCCGCGTTTATTTCCTGAATGGTAATCACCTGTACATTCAACATATTAACCTGTAATTGGTTGTAAGACGTACGCTCACCCGAGAGAAAATTGTCCATCAACTTGCGCGTATTGTCCATTTTACAGGAAGTCGCCTCGCCGTAATTTTGTGCTGTCAATTCTGACATACATTTATTCATTTTTAGAGAGAATACAGCACAATGAAATCATTCACAGTTCCCACTCGCGAAAGCGTCGCTCCCGCTAATCAAGTCCTTTTTGATACCCTGCACAACGCAGTCGGCTTCGTACCCAATCTCTACGCGACAATCGCTCTTTCCGAGCATGGTTTAGCTAGATTTTTAGCATACCAAAATGCCAAAACATCGCTCACCGGCAGAGAAAAAGAAGCCGTTAATCTTATCGTAAGCCAAGTAAATGGATGTATTTATTGTCAGAGCGCGCACACGGCAATCGGCAAAATGATCGGATTCACCGATGAACAGCTCATCGCAATCCGCCACGGAAAAAGTGCTCAACCGAAGCTGAATGCTCTCGTGAGTCTCGCTGCCGATATCACCGCTCAGCGCGGAAATGCCTCGCCCGAACTCGTCGATGAGTTCTACGCGCAGGGCTATACCGATGAACATTTAGTCGATCTCGTGCTCCAAATCAGCGATAAAACAGCGATGAATTACCTGCATAATCTCACAAAAATTCCGGTGGATTTTCCGCTTGCACCTGCGCTGTAAGTGTTTGTTAATTAAGTAAATTAATCCAAAAATAAATGTAACATATCATGAACTACGCATCGCTCGCCTTTACCGACTCTATCAAAGCTCTCCAGGAAGAGTACGGCAGCCGAAAAAGCTATGACCGTATGGAGAAATTCAATGTCATCGACGGTCTCAGCGAGAATGAAATCGACTTCATCGAGCAGCGTGACAGCATGTATATTGCGACGATTGGTGAGAATGGATATCCGTATATTCAGCACAGAGGAGGTCCGCGCGGATTCGTGAAAGTCCTTGATAATACAACGCTTGGCATGGTTGATTTTGCGGGAAACAAACAGTATATTTCCCTTGGGAATATGCAGGATTGCAGCCGGGTGTCGATTATCATGGTGTCGTATCCGCAAAAAGCGCGGCTGAAATTGTATGCAGATGTGCGGATTATTCAGCCAAGCGATGACCCTGAATTATTCCGGCGCCTGGACCCACGTGACTACAAGCACCGCGCCGAGAGAATGATGGTATTTGATATCAAAGCGTTTGATTGGAATTGTCCGCAACACATCACTCCGCGCTATACGATTGAAGAAATTGAGCATGCATTTGCCCCGCAACGGGATTATAGTCGTAAATTAGAAGAAGAATTGCATCAAGTAAAACTACAACTACAAGAATTGACACCATGATACAAGAACTGCACAGAGTGGTCGTGACCGGTATCGGCGCAATCACACCACTCGGGAATTCGGTCGGAACGTTTTGGGAGAATATTGTCGCCGGCAAGAGTGGCGTGGGAGTAATTACCCGCTTCGACACCACCCATTTCAAAACCACGTTCGCCGGTGAAGTCAAGGATTTTCATCCTGCCGATTATTTTGAAAAGAATGAAGCGCGTAAATATGACCTCTTTACGCAGTACGCCGTCGCCGCATCGGACGAAGCAATTGCCAATGCAGGACTTGACTTTGACACGCTCAATCGGAATAAAATTGGCGTGATTTGGGGTTCGGGTAATGGCGGCATCCAAACCTTCCAAGACCAGGTCGAAGAATTCATCAACGGCGAGAAAAAGCCGCGGTTTAACCCCTATTTTATACCCAAAATTATCGCTGATATTCCGTCGGGGGTAATTTCTATCCGTCATGGTTTACGTGGACTTAACTTCTCGACCGTGTCGGCGTGCGCCTCGTCTAATCATGCAATTATCGATGCCTGCACCTACATCCGTTTAGGCAAAGCCGACATTATCATTACGGGAGGTTCGGAAGCGCCGATTAATGAAAGCGGGCTCGGCGGCTTCAACGCCTCGAAAGCATTATCAACGAATAATACTAATCCTCAAGGAGCATCGCGCCCGTTTGATACAAAACGTGACGGATTTGTCATGGGTGAAGGTGCCGGCGCGTTGGTACTCGAAAGTTTGAAATCGGCCCAGAGGCGAGGCGCGACTATTCTCGCCGAAGTCGTTGGCATCGGTATGGCCGCCGACGCGTATCACCTAACCGGCACGCACCCGGATGGTGAAGGAGCGTATCTTGGTATGCTCGATGCGCTCGATGATGCAGGAATTACGCCCGACGATATCGACTATATCAATGCCCACGCGACATCGACTTCGATCGGTGACGACGGCGAACTCAAAGCAATCGGAAGGGTCTTCGGCACAAGGGATACACTGCAAATAAGCGGTACGAAGTCCATGACCGGACACCTCCTCGGAGCAGCAGGAGCAGTGGAAGCGATTATCTGTATCAAGGCAATACAAGATAGTATTGTGCCGCCGACAATTAATACCGACGAAATCGAGGAAGCATATACTCCGTATAATCTTACGCTCGGTTCGGCAGTAGCCAAGGATATTACCTATGCCATGAGTAATACGTTTGGCTTCGGCGGACACATCGCGGTGACTATTTTTAAGAAATTTATTTTGTAAGTGGAATGATGAGTGGACATAAAGTAGATATCCTGGCATTCGGCGCGCATCCTGATGATGTGGAATGCGCCGTTGGAGGCACGATTCTCAAGCATACGGCAATGGGAAAAACAGTCGCAATAGTCGATCTGACGGCCGGTGAATTAGGTAGCTATGGCACGCCGCAGACCCGCAAAGTTGAAGCTCAAGCCGCCGCCACTCTTCTCGGAGTATCCTTCCGCGAGCAGCTCGGCTTGCCTGATGGAGGTGTGGTTAATTCAGAAGCACAACGCATGATAGTCATCGCCGCCATTCGAAAATATCAACCCGATATTGTACTTGCGAATGCTGTTCATGACCGTCATCCTGATCATGCAGCATCGGCACAATTGATCGCTGATGCTTGTTTTTTATCAGGGTTACAGAAGATTCATACCATGGGTGACAACTCTCTTGCACAGCAGGCGTGGCGTCCTAAAGCGGTGTATCATTATATACAGGATTATCTCATTGAGCCGGATTTTGTCATCGATATTACAGAAGAAATGGATGCTAAGATGCAGGCAATTTTAGCATTTACATCTCAATTTGTAGAACCAAATGACAAGCAGCCGGGTTCGATTCTTGGATTGCTGAATCAGATAAAAAGCACGAACAGTATCTTCGGCAGACCCATCAATGTGGCGTATGCAGAAGGATTTACCGCCACCAGGTATATCGGTGTGCAGAATTTGTACGACCTTCAATAAATGACCAGTTAACTATCGAACAACCGGAAATGCTTCATTCTTCGCCGCTTACCCTCGTTCATCCGCATAATGGGAATCTTGCTTTTCAGCTGTTTTCGTTTGACGATAGCAGCCATTTCGATTATCTCCAACGCAATAACTATTATTCATTGATTTGGGTAATGGAGGGCGGCGGGAAAATCACGGCCGATTTTTCGGAATATACGTTTGGAAGTGATGTGCTGTTTGCCTTTTCGCCGTATCAGCCGTTTATGATACAAGCTGATGTTTTGAAGGGAGTTGCGCTGTGCTTTCACCCGGATTTTTTCTGTATTCACAAGCATCAGGCGGAGGTGGCATGCAATGGGGTATTGTTTAATAATGTGTATCAGCCGCCGTTTGTGACGATCGATGAAACGTCGGGAAATACCTTGAAAATGGTGATCGAACAGATGAAAATGGAGATGCAGAATCCTGCTCTTGCGCAGTATGAGCTGTTAGTATCGTATCTCAAGATTGCGCTTATTACACTCTCGCGGCTTAAAGCAGAGCAGCAGAAGCATCCGGCGCTTGAGGTGAGTGGCAGCAAAGAACCCTTTATTCTACAGAACTTAAAGAATTTCATCGAAGCACATTTCAAGACCAAGCATTCGCCAAGTGAGTACGCTGAGCTCTTGCATATCAGTCCGAAAGCGCTTGCCAAAATCACCAAAACTCATTGTAATAAAACGCTGAGCGACCTGATTACCGAGCGAATTATCATCGAAGCCAAGCGCGAACTTTACCTCACCAACAAAGCCGTCAAGGAAATTGCCTACGAACTTGGCTACTCCGACGAATACTACTTCAGCCGCTTTTTCAAAACCAATGCCAATGTTTCGCCGCAACTCTACCGTGAAACAGTAGGTTACGGACGAGCAGAATTGTAAAATTACGTGCCCACATATCGCATTCGCGCCATGAAAAACCCATCAGTCCCATGATGAAACGGGTCGAGCGTGCAGTAATAATCATCAGCCCCAAGCCCCGCGACCGTAATGCCGAATTGCTCGAAGACGGGCGTGAGAGGTTCCGGCTCAAACTGCGGATTCTGCGCTAAAAAATCCTCGACAACCCGTTCATTTTCCTGGGGCAGGAGCGAACACGTCGCATAGACGAGCACGCCGCCTTTGCGCACAAATTTGGACTTTTCGGTGAGAATTTCACGTTGTTTTTTGGCTAATTTATCGACTAATTGCGGTGTTAGCCGCCACTTCACCATTGGCATACGTCTCGCAGTTCCCAACCCCGAGCAGGGCGCATCGACGAGCACGGCATCGCATTTGCCGTGAAGCTTCTCGATTTGCTTTGCGTTTTTGGGTAAGAGGAGTAATGTTCGCACCGACCGCAAGCCCGCTCTCTGCGCGCGGAAGTCTAATTCTCTCAACCGATTAAATTCCACGTCCGTACCGATAATTTCCCCTAAATCATTCTGCAGTGCCGCAAGATGGAGCGACTTCCCGCCCGCACCTGCGCACGCATCGAGCACCGTCCAATGTTCCTCCGGCGCCACCGCATACCCAATCAACTGACTCCCGATATCCTGCACTTCGATTGCTCCGGACTTGTACAATTCCACCTGCGAGAGCTGCACGCGCTGTTCGAGGAGAATTCCATCCGGTACGAGTGTGCTTGGCGAGGCAGCGACGCCGATTTTTGCTAATTCATGAAGCGCACGTTCGCGGGAAATTGCCCGTGAATTCACCCTCAATCCCACCTGCGCGCTTGGGAGCAATGCCTTGGAAATTGCCGGAGCATCCGGCGCGAGAGAATCAGCGATCCACTCGGGTAAGCAGTTGAATTTCCAGTTATTTTCGCTTTTAATTTGTTCGTACAATGTCTCTGCC
>JBPOHH010000170.1:0-1660 GCA_052035765.1 Bacteroidota bacterium | reverse complement strand
TGCCGAATCACCGCCACCTGCTGATAATCCTTCTGCCCGAAATATGCCCTGTGCGGCTTGGTCGCCATAAACAGCTTCGCCACCACTGTCGCTACTCCATCAAAATGTGTGGGACGAAACACTCCTTCGAATTTCAGCGAACTACCACCTATTGAAATATTCGTCTCAAAGCCCGCAGGATACATCTCCTTGGCTGTCGGCGCAAAGACAATCGCCCCGCCCATCGCACTTATGATCTCCACATCCCGCTTAAAATTACGGGGATACGTCGACAAGTCTTCATGTGCGGCGAATTGCAAAGGGTTCACAAATATCGTCACAATTACTATATCATTCTCAAGGCGGGCTGACTCTATCAAGCTACCATGACCTTCGTGCAAATACCCCATCGTTGGCACGACTCCAATACGCTTACCGGCTTTGCGCAATTCTTCGACCGTTTTCTGCATCTCCCGAATGGAGTTTATTTCCTGGACTGCCATAATGTTAGAATTAATTATCATTTAGTAAATTATTCGCAATTGCCGAGACTGCACCACACACCATTCCACTTCAAGAACATATCTACCTGAAGTTTACATTCGACGTCCAGAATTTCAATGAAATGCCTCATTTAAACACAATTGAACACTTCCATAGGCTCAGTATGAAGGAGCCGGCTGACATTCCAGCTGCTTAACGACGTATGATTTACGACTTACAACTCTAAAAACTCACTTATACATCTCTTCAATCACCTTTGCATATTTCGATTCGACGAAGGCGCGCTTAATGCTCAGCTTGGGAGTGAGCTCACCGGTATCGGGTGTAAATGGATTCTGCAAGATGGTAAATCGGCGAACTTTTTCGTATTTGGCGAGGTCTTTCTGGAGTTCGTTGAGTTCACTTTGGATAAGAGCGATAATTTCGGGATTCTTTGGCAGCGTATCTTCGGTCAGTGTGATTCCCTTTGACTTTGCGTAGGCGTACAGCATTTCATATTCCGGCACTATGAGAGCGGTACAAAATTCGCGATCATTACCAATAAGAAAACAGCGCTCTATGTACCGGCTCTGCGTGATGAGACTTTCAATCGGCGCAGGAGCGATATTTTTCCCACTGCTAGTGACAAGGATATGTTTTTTACGGTCGGTGATTTTAATATTTCCCTTACGTGTAATTACACCTATATCTCCGGTATGCAACCACTTGTCGCGATCAACGACCTCCGCCGTCGCTTTGGGGTCATTCCAATAGCCTTTCATTACATTTGCTCCCCGGGCAAGGATTTCGCCGTCATCGGCAATTTTTACTTCTACATTATTGAGCGGCAAGCCAACGGTACCTACTTCAATCTTCCCTACACGGTTCACGCTAATTACTGGAGATGCCTCGGTCATACCGTAGCCCTCAAGGATGGTAAAGCCTACCATCAAAAAAAACTCTGCCGTGTCCTTCGGCAGCGCAGCACCGCCGGAAACAAAAAGGCGTATTCTCCCACCGAAAGGTTCTTGAATCTTAGAAAACACAAGTTTTTTTGCAAGCTGATATTGAATAGATACCATTAGAGAAGGTGATATCCCGTTCAACGTCGCATCGAGATATTTCTTCCCCACGCCAACGGCCCAATGATAGATTTTCTTTTTTGAATCACTTGCTTTATCAATATTAGCGAGCACTC
>JBPOHH010000375.1:0-5048 GCA_052035765.1 Bacteroidota bacterium | reverse complement strand
AGCACGCGTTTTTTCGTAGCGGTAATGCCGATGGTGCTGATTATCTCTTTTCGTCCGGTATAGCAGACGTTGATCGCACTCTCCTACAGGTTATTACTCCTTGGGAGGGACACAGACGCAAGTATGTGCTGACCGATGACGTCATTCCATTAGAGAGTATCAATCTTACCCGCGAACCCGACGTTGTTGCGCAGTCGAGATTACATACTCGTACTTCCGGACTCATCGATCCCTATATCAGCGGCGAGAAAGGTGGAAATTATATGTCGGCTGCCTATATTATCCGCGATACGGTGATGGTGATTGGTTCGGAAGAGTTGTCCCCTGCTACCTTCGGTATCTTTTACGATGATTTGAAACAACCCGAGCAAGGCGGTACCGGGCATACATTAAAGACATGCCGAAGGAATAATCTTCCGTTTATTGATCAACGAACGTGGATGAAGTGGTTGTATCTTCCTGAGAGTATCACTTCCTAGTGATGCTCTCAGTGGTCGTGCTGCTGTCGTCCTGCTCGTTTATTGAGAGCATCACGAAGAAGTGATACTCTCTAGGTCACAGGTCTCCTATCTCGTCACCATTACCTTCTCCACTTTAGTAAATTCCGGTGTCTGCAACCGTGCGATATAGACGCCTGCCGGCAGGGCTGAGTCCCAGGTAACGGTATAGCGGCCACGACGGGTGGATTCGTCAAACGGAACGGATACTTCTTTTCCGGTGAGGTCATAGATCGCTAGTCGTGCAGTGGATGGTGCGAGGATATCAAATGTAAATGTGAGCGTAGATTCCGTAGGATTCGGGAAAACGTCCAACTCTTCTTCCAGCGGAGCCGATGCTTTGAGAGAATCAACATAAATTCCAAAATGCTTCGACTCTTTCCCTCCTGTTTCGGTAAATAAACCTCCCGTATATATGGTAGCAACCGACGCATTCGATTGAACGGCAATGGCACTCACATCTGTCGTCGTAATAATATCCGCTTGCTGAATAGCCGACAAATCACCGCTCGCGAGCGCGAATATTATTCCAAGAATATTGAGAGAAGCTGAATTGAAGTACGAGACCGCGCCCGAACCGAAGCCCGACCAAATAGTGGATGAACTGTCAAACACGGCAATGTTTTTAGAGCGCGTGCCGCCTACGGAGTTGAATACTCCACCGGCATACAGCCGTCCATTTGATGCTACCAGTGATGACACTCTCGATGTCGAGTCACCGGTAATATCACCTATCGGTTTCCATGCTGATTCTGAAGTATTCCACTCGGCTATGTTGTTGGCTTTGAGGGTATTACCGACGGTGGAGAACGTACCACCGACATAGACACTTTTGCCGCTGAGCGAGACGGTGCCAACGGGAAGTTGATTCTGAAACGGTTGAATTCCATTACCCAACGAATTCCATTTTTTCGATATTTCATTCCATTTCGTGATATTATTCATCACTGTATCTCCTGCTTTGGAGAATTTACCGCCGATATAGACATTATTGCTGTCATCGGCGACGATTGCCGTCACGATTGGGTATGAGCCGCCGGTAATGCCACTGCCAACCGTTGACCAGGTGTCGGCTTTCGTATCAAAGACGGCGAGATTGGCAGCAGCAGAGTCATTAGCTCTCGTAAATGCACCTCCTACATAAAGGTTATCACCATTGAATGCAAGAGCATGCACACTTCCGTAGATACCTTTTTTCAGTGGTGTCCAGCGTTTGTCCTTGATATTCCACCGTGCAATACGGCTTGCTTCGAGTGTATCGGCATAGCTGAAATCACCCCCGACATAGAGATTATCATCCTTGACCGTGAGCGCGAAAATCGTTCCGTTGATACCGGTGCCGAGCGGGCTCCATTCTTTGGTCGTGGTATTCCATTCGGCGATATTATTGACAATTTTTCCTCCTGCTTTGGTAAATGACCCGGCGACAAACACCCTATCTCCGCTAAGAGCAAGCGCTTGTACATAGACGAGTCCCTGCGAGACACCGCCGCCGAGCTGCTGCCACTGTTTGGATGAACTGCTGTAATATCCGATACTGCTCACCGGCTGATTATCAATTCCACCAAATTTTCCACCCAGATAGACTACACTATCATTTGATGTGATGGTGAGTAATGTACCAATATTACCTTTGGCGACCGTGTTCCAGACTCTCGTTGCACGATGATACTTATCGAGGTAATCTATACCGGCAACATAAATATCCTCTCCTGTTACCGCAATACCTGCAACCTCACCGGCCGTTGGATTTTGGAAGGGTTCCCACCGCTCTTGCAGTGTATTCCAGAGAGCGCACCTGGCCGAACCCGAACCGTCATTGACGGCGGCATAGCGTCCTCCGACGATGATACTATCTCCGGCTACGGCAAAGGAAGTCACTGCATTATTAACACCTTTACTCATCGGCAGCCATGTTGAGGAAAGCACATTATACCGCACACAATGATCCACTTTGATATTGCCGGCGGTATTGAATTTCCCTCCGATGAAGAGTTCATTTTTATGGAATACTATTGCTGCAACGATTCCATCTGTTTTTCCATTCATGGGGATCCATTGTTTGGTGCTGCTGCTCCACTGTGCAATATTAGTTCCGAAGGTCGTGCTAAAAAAACCTCCAAAATACACATCATTACCGGCGACGCACACCGTCTTGACCAGTCCGCTTGGGATACCGGTGCCGAGAGATGACCATGTTTGTGTATCTTCGTCCCACATTGCGACATTCCCGACCTTGACATTTCCGGCTTTGGTAATTATCCCGCAGACAAAGACTTGCCGACCTTTCACGGCGATACCGGTCACTACGCCTTCGATGCCTGCGCCGAGCGTATGCCATGATTGGGTCTTGGAATTCCACCGTGCGATATTTTGTGCTGCGATTGTCCCTACTTTACCAAAACTGCCGGCGATGTAGGTATCACCTCCGCTTATGGCGATGGAATAGACATCACCGCCGTCAATCGACTTCCCTTCGCGGAAGCCGGCGTCCCAGTTGTCATCTTCATTGAGGAGTATGGTAGGTAATTGATGTTTGGGAGGAACGGGGGTGGAGAATTCTGAGAATTCAACAGTAGGAGTATGCAGCTGCGCTATCGAAGGCAGTGCGAAAAGAAGAAACAACCATGTAAAAACAATGGTACGAGCACTATTCATAAGCAAGGGTAAATGTTATGGAGTAACACGTTGTAATTTTTTCAATCCATCGACGGCTTCAGATTTCCACGGTGGATTTTCACCGATTTCGTCTAAAATCTGAAGAGAGTTTTGGAATGACTGTCGGGAAGCGCGATAGTTCTGAGTTTGGAAATAAATCTCGCCGACATTAATCAGCGCGGCAGCTTCCAACACCCGATGTCCGGTTTCGCCGATTATTTTCCGCAAAGATTCGAGTGCTTGGAGTGCGCGATCATATTCACCGGTCATGGAATATAGCTGACTGAGGTTCAGCAGGGCAAGTTCTTGATTCGGAAGATTACCGACTGCTTTACTGATTTGATAGCTACGTTCAAAATGGGTAAGCGCCAGGTCATAGTTGCGCGTGTCTAAGTAAATTTTCCCGAGGTTATTGAGCACGAGACTTTGTTCGGTGCGATTACCGGAATGTTCGCTCGCTACCAAGCTTTGGGAATAATATTCTTCAGCATGATCAGCATCACCTTGCTCTTCGGCAAGTGTACCAAGATTAAGCAATGCAGATGCCTGTCCGGCGTAATCGTCATGTTCTTTGAAGAGTTGCAAACTTTGCAGGTAACAACTTTTCGCATCTTCCATTTCCCCTTGGCTACTTGCTATCGTGCCAAGGAGGTTCAGTGCTGATGCGTAACCGATAGGATGTTGATGCAATTGCGGATGTGCGAGTGCAATATCCAAAAATTCTTTTGCTTTACCAAATTCGCCGGATAAATAATAGACGCTTGCCGTTAGAATATGGCAGTCTATCAGATTGGGCGCAGAATGGAGTCCGCCGAAAAGGTGCGCTGCCTGTGTAAGATCGTTGATAGCGTGTTCGAATTGCCCGCTATGACGCTGAATTTCACCGCGCAATCGCAGGGCGGAAGCTTGCAGGAAGGTACTGTCGGCGTATGAATAGTCGGCACTGTGGTCGCGGAGCTGTTCGAGCGCGGTAAGCGAACGTTGAATATAGGACAATGCATCTTCCGGAGAGTAAAACGTCGTCCAGCTCAGCCGGGCGGCTTCGAGCCACACTTCGCTGATGAATGTATATTGATGAAATATTTCGGCATGGGAGACGAGGCGTTCGGCGGCGGTGAAATGATTAGCTCCGGTAGATTTTTCGTGATTCCACGATGCGCGCAGGGCCATAAGAATAGGCATTTCGAGTGCGGCTCTATTGCCAATGGGGAGATGTTCATAAATAGCTTTATGGAGCAAGAGATACCCTAGCTTTTGCGTACCGGATTCGCCGGAATTGTGGAATCTCGACAGCATTTGCACAGCGCGGTGTGTGGCATCGAATATCTGGAATTTTACTTCATCGTCAAGACTCTGTAATCCCATGATATTATCGAGGATGGAGGTGGTGATGGCGGATTCGTCTGGGTCTCCCAAGGAGAGAACCGCTTGAATTTTCGAATAGATGGCGTGGATGTCTTGTGTGTTGTGCATAGGATTTAAGTTTACTATTTTATCATAATTATCCTGCAACAAGATAACTTAACTGATATAGATAACGCTCCCCAAAAAGGCCTTCCCACCGCCTCCATCAATGATTCTCATAATGCAAAAATAAATTGATATTCAGCGGTTCTGCATCGACATAACACTTTTGGGGGCAGAGACCTGCTTGCTCGGCGAGTGCGAGGAGCTCTTCCGGTGAGCGGTGTATCAGATGCCAATCGCCAAATTCTTCCATGTAGGAACGTGTGGGATTACCGGTGTTGAAATTACCGACAATAATACTGCCTTTCGGCGAAAGCCATTCTTTAAATCTACTCATCACAAATATAAATGTTTTGTCTTCGAAATAATCAAAAAGTCCTGCCGACCATATCACATCGTATTTTACCGAGGGCTTGAAACGAATAA
>JBPOHH010000421.1:0-4542 GCA_052035765.1 Bacteroidota bacterium | reverse complement strand
ATAGCAGGATTGAGCGACGGCCAATTGGAGGCGCGCAGCCGCAGACCACGGGAAGGTTCGCCAAAGAGTATCATCCCCACCGCTCCCGCCTTGGCAGCACGCGCGGCTTTCGATTCGGTGGTCATATACCTCATGCCGCCTTTGCGCCAAGAGAAGACCGATGCCGTATCCTCAGCCCTCGGAGCGCCGCGCAGAATGACGACTATTTTGCCGCGGACATCGATGCCGGCATAGTCATCATAGCCATACTCGGGTGCGGAGATGCCATAGCCGACGAATACCATGTTCCTGTCGCTCAACTGCGCCGAACCGGTATTGTCATGCGGCGTAAAATCATCCTTAACGGCAATGTTGATGGTCGAATCACCAATGGCAAGACGGAGAACGGGCTGTGAACTGAGATTGATTTTATAGACATTGTAGGTGTGAAAATACGACCCCTGCACCGGCTCAAGTCCGTATTTTTTGAACTGATCGGCGATATAATCGGCGGCTTTTTCGAGCTCGGGACTTGGAGTGTTGCGTCCCCGCATTTCATTGGAAGCTAAGTAGTTGAGATGTTCACGAGCAACAGATTCGGTGATAAATGCCAGCGGCGGTACCGGCGCTGAATTCGTCCATCCGGCAATTGCCGCTACACCGGCGCAACATACACACACAAGACTCAAAGTAGTAAATAATCGCATACGCATTTTGGAGAAGTACAAAAAAAAGAGGCAGGAACTATCCTGCCTCAAAATTAAAGAAATAAATTCAGAATGAATGTATTTTGCTTACGGAGTAAACTCCTTGTCGTCAATCTCAGGATTGACTTCGTAGGAGAATTCATGAGAAATCGTAAAGTTTGGATTCTCGGACGAAGATTTTTTCGGGAACATCACGCCACCGACATTCATATACTCACCGAACTTCACGGTGACCGGCATTGCGCCCTGCGGCTGTACGACGGTACGTTCTATCTGGCTGAGTAAGAAGGTCTTTGCATCAAAATAATAGACTTCTTTGTCATTCGATGGTGTGACGACATTCACTACATATTGTCCGTCTTTTTTCGCTGTCACTTCTGCTTTATACCCGAGATCGAGTAATTTCGCACTCATGAGAATTGTCGCTTCGAGGCGTTTTTTCGCAGCGTCGGCGGCAGGTAATTCTTGTGCTGCCTGCGGCGCGCGAGCTGACCATGCTTTATCGCCACTCACCCATGAATCTTGCTTCATGACTTTGAGATCCATCGATGTTTTTTCTTTACCCGGAGACTTCAGCTTGCGGACGAATGTACCTTCTAATTTCTGCGGTCCGGCTTCGAGAGCTGCTTTGGAGGTAATAACGAGTGATTTGACAGCATCAATTTTGTCTTTTCCGCCGAGCGCCTGAATGTGTTTTTGGAATAAATCCTGCGCGCTGATATCGACTTTTTCGCCTGCTACTTGTGGCTCGAGATCGAGAGAATACTCATAGACTTTACCCATTTTCTGGAGCGTGGGCAATACATCCGGGCTACCGACGATGACGGTCGATGTTTGATCGTCGCGCAGGTATTTTTTGGCTGCTGCCTGCACTTGATCAGGAGAAATTGCCATAAAGCGGGCAGGATACGATTTGATTTCCGCGATTGTACGACCGGTATAATCAGCGAATTGGAGAATATTGGCAATGAATTCCGAACGTTCGAAATTCAGCAGATAGCTTCCGACGATATAACGTTTCATACGGGTGAGTTCTTCCTCCGGTACTTTCTCCGCACTCAAGCGCGCGAGTTCCTTTTTAATAACGACAAGTGCGGAATCTGTAACAGGATTACGCACATCAGCCATACAAGCAAATCGATTCATGTTTTTACCGCTTGTCATAAATGCGCCCGGCGTATAGGTATAGGAATACGTCTCACGGAGCGTCCGGAAAAGTCGTCCGCCGAAGCTGCCGCCCATCATATTGGCGCACAAAGACAACGCTTCAAAATTCGGATCGCGGTATGGCACACCGAGCGAGACCGTCATAATCGACGACTGCGCCGAGCCGGGACGAGGGATAAAATACGTACCCACCGGCATCGGAGACGGCGGCGGAATTTCTACTTTCGGTACATCGGCTTTTTTCCAGTCTTTCATGGCTTTTTCGAGCATGGGGACGAGCTCTTTCTCGGAAATATCACCAACAATGGCGAGAGTTGCATTGTTTGGTCTGTAATATGCAGTATGGAACTGACGCAGGTCATCAACCGTAATCGACTTTACTGATTGGTCAGTGCGACGGCGGGCATTCGGATGATTCATACCGTAAACCACTTTGCGGGACATGGCTGCTGCGATACTATTCGGACGTGATTTTTCCTGCTTGATTTCGGCAAGCACCTGCGGGATCATCTTGTCGAGTTCTTCCTTGGGAAAGGTCGGACGAATAATCATATCCGATGCAATCGTAAGCGCAAGCGAGAAGTGTTTTTTGAGACCGCTGAAGGACATTGTCGATGCTTCACCCATCGAACCCGATTGAATCCCGATGGCGATACTGTCTAATTTCTCAGCCATTTCGAGAGCGGTGCGTTTGCCGGCACCTTTGGTAATCATATCGGCGGTCACTGCGGCGAGTCCGGCTTTGGCTCCGTCGGAGGTTTCGCCCGAACGGATTTGGAGAGTAAAGGCAATGGTCGGCTGCTCGTGATCCTCGACGAGGAATACTTTCAGACCATTTTTAAGCATAATTTCTTTGTACGGCGGGAAGGAAATATCTTTTGCCGGCAGCGGCTCGGGGCGCTTGGTCACGTCAATTTTCTGAGCAAATGCCGCCGAAGAGAGTACAAGCAGCAGGGCAAGGGAACGAATAAGCAATTTCATAATGAATAATAGTAGTAAATGATTGAATAATTAATTATTTCGCTTTAGGCACATACGTAATCACGACGCGCTTATCGGCGGCGAAATACTGCTTGGCTACCCGCTGAAGGTCTGCCTTGGTCACTTTATTATAATTTTCAAGCTCGGTATTGATCACGGATGCTTTGCCGAAATATGTATGATACTGTGCAAGCGCCTGTGCTTTTTCGAGTACGTTCTTTTTACCGAAGATGAATTTATCTTCCTGTGTATTCTTCGCTTTTTGAAATTCTTCATCCGTCACACCATCTTTTTTGACTTTTTCGATCTCTTCATACATCGCGCGTTCTACATCGCCGGAGGATTTACCCGGTGCGACGATACCGAGTGCTACGAGCATTCCTCCGTATTGCAAGTCCTGATTGAACGATCCTGCTTGCACCGCGACCTGATCTTTATCGACCAAACGCTGATAAATACGTGAGCTTTGTCCGCCCGACAGAATTGTATTCAACATATCAATTGCATACGAATCGGGATGACCTTTTTTCGGACCGCGGTAGCCGATATATACTGCCGGAAGCTGCGCTTTGTTGTCCTCGACGGTCTCACGATATTCGCCGGTAATTTCCGGTAATTTGAATTCTTCACGTTTGATTTCAGCACCTTTCGGGTAAATACCGAAATACGCCTGTACGAATTCCTTGACCTGCTTGGGGTCGAAGTCTCCGGCAATCACGAGCGTGCTGTTGTTGGGCTGATAGAATTTATTATAAAATTCCTGAAATTCACTAATTGACGCATTATCAATATGTTGCGCAGAACCAATCGGCGTCCAGCTATACGACCCGCCTTCAAACAAATGCTTGTACATTTTCTCGTTCCACCCGCCATACGGCGTATTTTCATATCGGTTTTTCCGTTCTTCTTTCACCACACCGCGTTGTGTCTCGACACCGGCCGACTCCACATGCAGCTTGCGCATTCTCTCGGACTCGATCCAAAGGGCGAGCTTGATTTCATTCGCCGGCAATTCGAAGTGATAGACTGTCTCGTCAAATGAGGTATAAGCGTTGAGCGAACCTCCTGCGCCTTCGACATGCTTGTCGATGGTAGCACGAGGAATATCATCCGTCGCTTCAAACATCAAATGCTCAAAAAAGTGGGCAAATCCCGTGCGTTGAGGATTCTCATCCCGTGATCCCACTCGGTAATGCAACACAGTAGCCACGACAGGCGCGGACTTGTCCTGATGCAGAATTACATGGAGACCATTCGGTAAGTCGTATTCTTCATAACGTATTGCGTTGGATTGTGCTGCGGCCGTGAGAGTCATGATGGCCAATGCAAGGAGGGCAGCCACCGGTAGTCGGCGGCTTAAAGGCGAGTAGAACATAGTACTTGAGTATTAATGGAACATAAAATTTAATAATTCTGAATTTTCAGGAATTATACACACGCATCAAGAGAACGGACACTTTTGAGACTCCCGATTGGAATGACCAATCCCACAATTATTCTGCGGCAAGGGTACTTGCTGCAATGGGAAGAAGATTTACAAAAAAAGTTCGCGCCCGTACGGCCATGCCAAATGCAAGTTACGAATTTATTTTTATGGCTACACGCCGCGCGCTTGCGGATCCCAGATAAACTTGTGCATTTGGAGCTGCATCCGCACATCGAGTTTATCGGTAAGTATCCATTCTGCAAGGGTTTGAAACTCCAGCGA
>JBPOHH010000560.1:0-2641 GCA_052035765.1 Bacteroidota bacterium | reverse complement strand
GCGACGTCCAAAACCTACACTCCACTCACCGAAGGCAATTATTTTGTTCGTGTTACAGCGAATGGATGTTCAGCAGTGTCGGCGGTCTTTGCCTTCAAAAAACGTCAGAATTTCTCGTCGATTATTGTCTTTGAATTGAATTTCGGACAACAGGTCGTTAGCAATATCATTGGTCGGAATGCCCCGCTGCGGAATTCGGTGAAAATTTTCAATAATGGTTCGACAGACCGAACGATTGACTCAATTATCATACAAAATACGGTCTTTGATCTCAAGAAAAACGCGCTGCCACGCATCATCCCGCCGGGCGCTATCGTGAGCTTTAATACGGATTTCACACCGACAGCTATTGGACTGTATAGTGATGAAATCGTCGTGTATGCCGGCAGTGAAATCATCCGCGGCAGAATCACCGGCGAAGGTATTGCGCTCCCGCCGGACGGAGTGATTACGGAAATTGAACTCGTACCGAATAAAATCGAGGTCGCGCCCGGCGATACGCTTTTGGTGTTTTTGAGAATCAAAGACGAACAACCCCAAGCGAGTAAAGCCACGAAATTTATAGCAAATATGCAATATGACTCCCGCGTGCTGCAATGGCTGCCGCGGAGCAGACAATTCAACGATGAAGACTCCAAACGCACCAATTACTGGTCGCTCAATGTACAGGAAAAACGACGTTTTCAGGGGAATCCACGCCTCGACACGCTGATGTTCCTCGTCAAGCTCGCCGATGTGGACTCGACAAGCTTGGTCTTCAGTGACTCCACGGCATTCATCTGGACCGATGCCAATGGCAAGGTCTTCCCTGCCTGCCGCGATAGTATTGTTTTTATTAAAGTGTGTAATGATGGAGATACCAAACAATTAATACGATTCGCCAAACCTGATATGATCAAGCAGGTTGCGCCGAATCCGAGTGTCAGTACTTCGACCATTACGCTGTCGATGGGTATCGCAGGACAATGTTCGGTAAAGCTCATTGATATCTTCGGCCGAGAGATACAGGCAGTGGAATATGCCCGCCTGCCGGAGGGAGATCATCAGTTACTATTTGATAATACACCGCTTGAGACGGGTACGTACTATGTAGTCATGAAAACAGGTTTTGCCGTATCAACACAGAAAATTTCCATCGTCCGATAATTCTTATTATCCTGGTAACTCTATGAAAAAAATTCTACTAACAGCATTGCTCTTAGTGTTCTCCGTAGCCGGTGGTCAAGCGCAAAAATTCTCGACCAAGGGAACCGACTTTATCATGTCCTTCCTGCCCAATAGCAGCACGCCGAGTCAGCTTGCGCTGTACTTTTCTTCGGATGAGGCATCGTTTGTTACGATTACTCTCCCGAACGGCGCGGTAGTCACCAGAAGTCTATCAGCAAATACGGCTGATTTTGTGAATCTGACGACGCTTATAGGTAATACTATACCGGTGATTCCGCAGAAATTGGAGAGTAATTCTATTACCAATAAGTCGATTCGCATCACTGCTACCAAGCCGATTTCAGTCTATGCGTTCAACACGCTGACCGCGAGCACCGATGCAGCGATTATTATACCTATTGCCACACTTGATGATGAATACCGGGTGTTTTCGTCACCCAATAATAGCCAATACCGTGACGGCAGTCAATTCTCCGTCGTTAGTATTGCTTCTGGCACCGTGGTGGAAATCACTCCTACTGCGCCGATATTATTGGGAACACCACGACCGGCTGGAGTACCATTCACTATTACGTTAAATGCGGGTCAGGTGTATTTTGCTCAGTCGAACGGCGACTTAACCGGTTCTAAAATCAGAGTGATAGGTTCGGGTGGCGGCTCCTGCGGCAAGGTCGCGGTCTTCTCGGGCACCATGCGTACGAATATGCCTAATAATTCATCGAGTTCGGGTTTTGATCATTTATACGAACAAATGATGCCTATCAGCAGTTGGGGAAAAAACTTCATCCTTCCCTTCCTTGCGACAGCTAACCGTATGCTTGTGCGGATTATACCAGCCAACACGTCGATACCGACGACGATTACGTCGTCCGCAGCTCCGGGGACATTTACTATTGCAGCCAATGCAAATTTTTTAGAACTCCCCAACATCACCGCTGCATTGTCTTTAAGTGCTTCACAGCCGGTATCGGTGGCAATTTATTCGATGTCTTCGACCTTTGGCTATACAGCAGGGGTTGGTGATCCGTTTTTGATGCTTATCCCCCCGATCGAACAGCGCATCGACCGGATTACGTTCAATGCATTTGTGCCCAATGGGCAATCCGGCTGGGCGCAGAATCTTTATACCGGTATTGTTGCGCCAACCTCACAATTTGCAACCACACAGCTTGACGGCACGAATCTCGCAACCCGCGTTCCGGTAAATTCAGCAAATTTTACGGTCGATGGAGTGAATTACACCGTTGCTACTTTCCGCGTAACTCCCGGTAATCACACTCTCGTTTCTCCTCCGGGCGGGAGCTTTACGGCAACGATTTACGGACTTGCTCAGGTGGATTCCTATGGTATGATCGCCGGTGCAAGTATTAATAATATCAATAAACAGGTATTCATCAACGGCACGAAGAACGATACGGTGGTCTGTCCGGGAGGTCAGGTGGCGTTTCGGGGATTTTCTACGGATTCAGCCGGT
>JBPOHH010000547.1:0-2926 GCA_052035765.1 Bacteroidota bacterium | reverse complement strand
CCAACTGTATTCCACCGAATAGGTCTGTCCGCTGAGGGTATAGGTGAGTGTATAACCGTTGTTTGTAGCATTCGGCACGCATCCTGTGATTACCGCACCTTTGAGTGGCGTACCTGCAGGACGGATTGATTTGGCTGATGCTTGAGGAATGATCTGCATCGTATTATCCTCCGTCACTTTGCCGACCATACTACCAATCATATATGGCGCTGATGAGGTGCCGTGATAGTGATAGACGCCGCTCGGAGCATAGTGTCCGTGATTGGCATCGAGCGTTGTCATTGCGCTGCCGTCGGGTTCTTTTGCGCCATAGACTGCAAAACCGTCAAGCGCATACGCAATAGGCAGCGTCTCGGCAGTTTTGCTGTATAATTGCAACGGCGCAATGTGATAATGATAATCATCGGCGCGTCCGCAGTGACCGCCAAAAATATCTAACTGACCATCGACTAAGGCATCGACACCGGTATTAGTATAAGGATTAAATATCGCAATTCCATTAACAGCAATCGCCACCGCACCACGAAGGAAATGCTGCGGATTCACCGGCACCGGCGTGGCGGCGATTTCGGGATTGAGGGGAATGCTCCAGGCATTGGTGCCAATATAACATTGCGGGATCGGGAATTGCTGTTGCCACCCTGTAATACCGCGCATCATTTCATGGTCTGGTATGCCCTTGGACTCAACATAAAAATAGGTGTTGTCCCAACGCGTATGCACGTTCGGACGGAACGGCACAAACGCAGAATCGATGGTAAGAGGATTGGTCGCTACTATTTGGATCTGACGAGTAATTTTCGTGGTAAATCCATAGAGCGAGAACACTGCACCGCATGCCACGACCGGTAATACATAGCGGAATTTTTTTACGTCGTAAACATAGATATACCATGCAAATGCGAGTAATCCTATAAAGGACAAACCCAATGCATACGTGAGCAATGGAGAAGAAGGTGTATCAGGCGCAATCACCTGCACGGCATGATGATTATTGAGCGCTTCGATGTGGGCGTAACGCGATTGTACATACTCCCGATCGGCCGGTGCGAGCGCCGAGAGCGGATACCGAACAATCCGATGAGCCGACGTTTCGATCGAAACTTCCCCATTCTTGAGCATGAGAAATGTTCCATCGATGGATGTCCCCTCTCCGGAAATTATCCAATGTCTGCCATGGTTGGGGTGTGATTCATGATGGGATCTCGCATCGTGGGCAGATAAGTGTCCCGTGCCACAAAAGCACACAAGGAGCGCGCAGGTAAGCAGTATGTTTTTCATTGCAGTAGGTAAATTAGTAACAAATAATATCTCGCTTATTATGATAATGATACCACCCAACACTCACTTCCGAGTCGGCTGATTATCGGGCCGGAAATAATCGCGTATTTCTTTGACCAGTACTTCGAATTTGCCGAGTTGATCGGCGGTGCAAATTTCTTTGAGGCGTTTGGACTGTTCGACCCTTAGCATTTCTTTCTGAAATTCCCTGTCCGCTACCTCGTGCGCCAGGCGGATGACGAGCGTATCATTCGTCCTCGAATTAAACATTTCCACATTCATCGAATCGCGCTTGCCACGCGTTTCTTTGGCGAGCAGATATTCACGTTCGTAGAATTCCTCGCGCAAACGTTTGACTCGTTCATACTGTTCGGCCGTAAGCTGTAACTCCTTTTTAAGAATACCGGATACATCGCGATAGTCTTTATTCGGAAATACCAGCGGACCACGCTTTTCTTTCGGGGAAAATTCTCGCCATGCGACTACTCCGAGCAAACTCAGATTTAGTCCCGTCAGGAGAAATACAACGCGCACCAAAAACTTCTTTTGTTGAAAAATATCCATCGTCTGTTGCCTTTCTTATTGGTTAACGAATAATTCCCGGGCAACGGTCTGTAATTCATCACTGCGCGACGGCGGCGTCTGCGTGTCGTGATGCAGAATTTCAAAGATAATTCCCGCATTGAGGAGCACGGCGCACACAAGTGCGAGCGTCATCGGCAGCGTTGTGGCAGCACGGCGACGCGGTGTGCGCTCTAGGCGTTGCACGAGTGCGTGACTCCATTCCTCACTAGGAAAGCAGGATAACTGCTCATATTCCAAGAGCTTATCGTCGATTGTGCTATGTGTATTGTTGGTATTCATGATGTCTTTCTCCTTCTTGGACGATAGTTTTTTGCACTTCTGGCATTTTATTTTTTAATTCTCCATATTTATTTTGAGGACCGGAGTATTTCCTTGATTGCCTTCCCCACCCGCTGCTTGGCACGATAAATCAGCGACTCCACGGCGATGGTCGTTGTTTTCATGATATCGGCGATTTCTGCATTGGAATATCCGTCAATTTTACTGAGGGTAAATGCGATTCGTTGATTATCGGGCAGGGTGTCGAGAATGGCGGTAATTTCCTGAAATGTATCGGCTTCGCGAAGGGATGCATCGGCCTCGCGACCGCCTGCAATCCACTCGGCGATGCTATCGAGACCGAGCATCTTGCCGATGGAAGTAATGCGCCTCAAGCGCTTGCGTTTTTTGAGTTCGTCAAGACATTTGGTAACGGCAATGCGATACATCCATGTCGAGAGAGCCGCATCGCCACGGAAGGTATGAATCGACTGATAGACTTCGATAAATACTTCCTGCGCAATATCTTCGGCATCCTGACGGTCGAGTAAAAATCGGTAACAGGTAGTGAGAATGATCGTGCTATAGCGCTGCACAAGCACAGGAAAAGCGGCAGGGTCGCCGGATTGTAATTGCAGGATGAATGAAGTATCGTCTATGCTCATCGGCTATCGGATTAACGTAGAAGCAGCTTGTAATCTAGACACTTACTTCCGAAAATGAATCTGACAGCCGATCGATTTTGTTTCACGAATGCTGACAGCTTTGCCCGATAACAACTCATCGACGGCATGAGTTACAT
>JBPOHH010000663.1:0-4484 GCA_052035765.1 Bacteroidota bacterium | reverse complement strand
TCGGTAGCCCCGGTAGTGTACTCTTTACATTGCGCGGGCATGGCGATCGTGTGAATGATGTAAGCTGGAGTCCGGACGGTAAAGCTGTCGTCACAGCAAGTATGGATAATACTTCCATAATTTGGGACGCACTCAAAGGCACAAAATTACTTACATTACAAGGACATACAAAGTATGTAAACATCGTACGATGGAGTCCGGACGGTACGAAAATCGCCACCGCCGGCTATGATCGCACAATAAGAATCTGGGATGCTGCTACCGGTAAAACCCTCCATACGATCACCCTCGATGCAACGATTTATTCGATTGCATGGAGTCCGGATGGAGCGAAAATCGCCATCGCAGGCGCAGCTGATGTCACAGTCTGGGACGCCTCAACCGGTATATTTCTCATCTCTACAATAGGAATTACTGCCGGTGTCAGTACCATACAATGGAAACCCGACGGAACGAAAATTGCCATCGGCTGCAGTAACGGTGCATTATTTATATGTTCAGCATTGAATGGTGAGGTTCTTTTCAACTTACAAGGGCATTTCGATACTATTCGGGCGCTGGACTGGAGTCCGGACGGAACGAAATTAGCGAGCGCCAGCGAGGACGTCTCAGCGATAATCTGGGATGCAGACAGTGGCACGAAGCACCTTGCATTAACAGCACATACAAAAGAGCTTACGTCGGTCAAATGGAGTCCGGACGGAAAGAAGGTTGCAACTGCCGGCTACGATACTAAAACCATAATCTGGGATGCAAGTACAGGCACCTATTTTATGCTGGATAATTTATTTCCCTCGGCTATATTATCCATAGGGTGGAGTCCGGATGGCAAGAAGATTGCCTCCGCGCTCAACAATGGTCAAATCAATATGTGTGATGCCGCTAAGGGATACTATCTTTATTCATTAGAAGGACATAAAGATGCTGTTACAACGATACAATGGAGCCCCGACGGCAAGAAACTTGTCTCAGCAAGCAGGGACAGTACAGCCAAGATTTGGAATATGACTTCAACGAATTCAGTACCGGAATCAACTACTGAAAATGAAACGACGTATGCACTCTTCCCTAATCCTGCTGACGATGAGATACATGTACGTTTTACCAACGAAACGGCCGGACCAACGTTGCTTCAACTCATCAATATTCTTGGCGTACAAGTAGCCGAATTTGAGATTCCAAGTGGAGCCCGGGACTATACTGTTAGTCTACATGACCTACCGGCAGGTATGTATGTCGTGAACTATAATTCGAGCATACAATCGATGATCAAATGGTAATGATTTCGAACGTATGCTGACATGTGAAAATTTCAATTATACCTAATTCAAAAAGATATAGAGAGTTACTACTACTAATTTTACAGGAGTGTCTATGAATCGTTTTTTCTCCATGATTTTCCTTTTGTCAGCCACCCTAACTTGTACGACAGCCGCACAGCAATTCTCTCCTCAGCCATCCGGGCAATTTGCCCGCACAACAGGCACTCCCGGCACGCTGCAATTCGACCTCAGCGGGCATACTGCCTCCGTCTCGATGGCGGCGTGGAGTCCGGACGGCACGAAAATCGCCACCGCTGCTCAGGATGGACTCGCAATCGTGTGGTCGGCGGTTGATGGCTCAAAACTCCTTACCCTCAAAGGACATACATTCTATGTAAATGCCGTGAGCTGGAGTCCGGATGGCGCGCAAATTGCAACCGCAAGCTTAGACAATACGGTAATCCTCTGGTCTGCTGTCACCGGCAAGCAACTCTTTACCCTCAATGGACATACATACGGCGGTGTTTTTGCAGCGCGGTGGAGCCCGGACGGCACAAAAATAGTGACTGCCGGCTATGACTCTACGGCAATTATCTGGTCTGCTGTTAGTGGTGAACGTCTTCATACACTGCATGGTCATGCAGGACTTGTAACGGAGGTGAAATGGAGTCCGGACGGAACAAAAATCCTGACGGCCGGAAGCGATGCTCAATCCGTAGTCTGGAATGCTGCCAATGGCTTGAAAATACTTGCCGTATCGCTCCATACCGGCGCATTGACCGATGGAGAATGGAGTTCGGACGGCACTAGGCTTCTCACCGCAAGTCTGGATTCGACCGTACTCGTACTCAATGCACTCACCGGCGAACGTCTGGCGAAGCTCACGGGACATTCAAGTGGAATTGCAAAATGCAAATGGAGCCGTGATGGCAGCAGAATAGCCACAGCGGGCGCTGACTCAACAGTAATCCTCTGGGATGCCGTGAGTTATACACGCATTTCGACTATCGGCGGGCTCCCTGACAAGGTAGAGGATATTGAATGGAATACAGGGAGCACTTCAGAACTCCTCGTGCGATACGCAAATAATTCAGCAGGAATCATCTCCGCGGTAACCGGCAGTGTTCGCAGCGAATTACAGAGCAGAATCAAAAATATTCTCAGTATATCCTGGAGCCCGAATGGCTCGAAGATCGCCACAGCGCACAGAAATAAAACAGCGCTCGTCTGGAATGCCTCGGATGCACAAGAAATTCTCAATCTTAGTGGCGCTACCGGACCGGTGAATGGTGTTCGCTGGAGCCCCGATGACTCAAAAATAGCCGCTGTGAGCGATGATGAAATGCCTATACTATGGTCAGCTCATACCGGTAAGAAACTCATGAATTTACAGCGTCATTTGTGGCAGGTATATGCGGTGAACTGGAGTCCTGACGGAACGAAAGTAGCGACGGCAGGATGGGATTCCACGGCAATCATCTGGTCGGCAACAACAGGCGAAAAGCTCTTTACGCTAAGAGGACATACCAAAACGGTTGAAGATGTGGAATGGAGTCCGGACGGCACCAAACTCCTGACGGCAAGCACCGACCGCACAGCGATGATTTGGTCGGCAGAGACCGGCAAGAGGATTTTTCGTCTCGATCATACGGAACAGGTCTTGAGCGCGAAATGGAGTCCTGACGGTTCGACGATCGTGACCTGCGGACCGATATATAGTGCTACTCTATGGTCGGCTCTCACCGGTAAACAGTCTTTTAGCTTGAATGGTCATCATGGTGTAGTTTATAAAGCGGCGTGGAGTCCGGACGGCAAGAAAATCGCAACAGTAAGCAATGACTTGACTACCATACTATGGTCGGTCGAGACAGGCACTGCAATTCGAACGCTGCATGGACATAGCGAACCTATGGTCTATCTGGCGTGGAGTCCGGACGGAACCAAGCTAGCGACGGCAAGTAATGACAAATCAGCCATTGTTTGGTCGGCGAGTGACGGCGCAAAACTCTTTCAATTAAAAGGTCATACCGATGCTGTTCGTATCGTAGAATGGAGCAAGGACGGCTCCAAACTTGCTACGGGAAGCAATGACAACAACGTCATCATCTGGTCTTCGGTCAACGGTTCGCAACTCTATACATTAAAAGGTCATAGCGGTAATATTTCATCGCTAGCGTGGAGCCATGACGGTTCACGTGTGGCGACTGCAAGCGATGATCAGACCGTCAAGACCTGGTACATTACCGATGTGAATTCAGTGGAAGAATCTTCTGTTGCTGCCGGCTATGCGTTGTATCCGAATCCTACCAACAATGTCGTCTACCTTACGCTTGATGGAGAAACGGCGTCACATACTCCGTTTTTACTCCACAATGTCCTTGGTCAGAAAGTAGCCGAATACACACTCGAAGCCGGACAAAACAAGTATGTCTTTGATCTTAATCATCTTCCGGCAGGGATGTACATAGCGACGTTCAATCACCGCATGCAAAAACTCATGGTACGGTAATCTCCCATCGAGAACTACTGGCGCCTATTGTGTTGATATTCTTCCTACGGCCCGGACGGCAAGGGTGACCGCAGGCGGGGATTGGAAGATGCAGAAGGGTGAACAAAATTCATAGTTTGGAGATGTAGTATCCCTATAAATTTTTGGAATTGTGGTATATTGCAGGTAAATCTTGGAATAATCTGTCGTTTATCAATATTAATCTGAATCCTATGCTTCCAGAATTACGCTACAAGGCCGACCGCAAAACCGTTGCTTACATGGCTGTTACGACGTCTCTCCTCTTTATCCAATGGTATTTCGGGTTCATGATACCCGTCTTTATCCTCTCGCTTTTTATGGCAATTACCGTAGCAGTGATTGCTCATAATCACAATCATGTGCCGATGTGGAAAAGTAAGATGATGAATAATCTCACCGACTACTGGCTAACGATTTTTTACGGTTTTCCTGCCTTCGGATGGATACCGACTCACAATCGTAATCACCATTTCTTGAACAACAAAGAGGGCGATTATACCATTACCTACCGAATCAGTGAAAAGAACAACTTCCTGACGCTTGTGTCCTACCCTTCAATTAGCAGTTTTTTCCAGCAAAAGCCGATCCGTGATTATCTGAAGATGTTGTATAAACACAACCGAAACGGTTTCTATCTCGCTATTTTTCAATACGTAGCGCTTGCGGCAGTTTATATTGCCGGCATACTCATC
>JBPOHH010000199.1:0-19027 GCA_052035765.1 Bacteroidota bacterium | reverse complement strand
CTGATTTGGTTGTAATGTATATGGAAATGTAAATTCTGATTTATTATATCTGAATCCGTCAGCTCCAAATACCTGACCATTGATTGCTTCCAAAATTACGCCTCCAGCTTGAACTGCTAAGTCGGTAATTGTGACTGAGTCTTCATACTGCCAGCTTTCGCACTCAATTTTAAATTGTCTGCGGTTGTAAATCTGTTTTCCAACTTCAGTTGTACCGAAGTCGAGATTAGTAGTTTTGAGGCGACCGATGATACCGACACCATCTAATTGTGAGGTAGCGCTTACACCGGGTGTGGTTGTTACAAATTTAATCGTAGCTGTTTTCGGTCCTGTCGTTGCAGGATTGAAATTTACATCGAATGTCTTGATATCACCTGGTGCAATAGTAAGATTTGCGAATACCGTCAAATCACCCACTACAGTAAATGCCGCATCTGCTCCCGGCTCCCAGCTTGCTGACTGAACCGTCACCGGCGCACTACCTGAGTTTTCAAGTGTAATTGTCGCCGGATAATCTTTAGCAATGCGTTTTCTCTTCCAATCATACGGAGTCGCAATTAATCCCGGCTCAACTGCTTTAGCTTGAATTACTGAGATACTGTCTTTGACTTTTGCATCGCTTGAGAATGTAATGTTAGCACTCGATGGACCTACTACTGTCGGTGCATAATCAACTTGTAACTGGAGATTTTCTCCCGGCTTGAGTGTCCTAGGATAGGTATGGTTCCATCCAACAATTTTGAACTCAGGAGTTGCAGCCAAGGCTGTAAGATGATCATCACCATACAGCTCTAAATCCACACGACCTGTGTTTTTAACAAGAAGCTGATTCCACGAAGTCACGGAATTCTTTGAACGTGTACCGTAATTATAGTCTTCAACTTCGATAATCGGGCTGGCAACTTCTGCCTTGAGCTCTGTTCTATAAACAAACTGACATTCATCGCCGATTCCAATTTGATCAAGATAAACACCATCATCCGGTTTTGTGAATGTAAAGGTAATAGTGCGCTTATCACCCGGCTTCATGGTAAATGGTAATGTTACATTTTCCATCGTAAAGCCCTGATTGCCGGATTTGAGCTCGAAGCGTTTAATGGTCACTTCATTCGGAGATTCATTGGTAAGGGTCACAGTTTTTGTAAGTGTCTGATTAGGCTTGAGAAGACCAAAATCTAAGTAGTCACTTGGGTTGAGGGTAAGAGTCGACGGGTTGTATTCGATGACAATTGATGTATCATTACCGTTTCTATCGACAAACCATAAAACCGCACGCGCTTTTTGTGCGGGATCAATAACCGTGAGTGTCCAGTCTGTTTCACGGGTTTCGCCGGCTACAAGCGTATGGTTTTTGTCATACTGGAAGTCATAATTGTAACTTGAATCCGGATCTAAATCCATGTAGATCAATCCATAATTGACACGCACAGCGTTATCATCCGGATAATCTTTAACCAATCCGTCTTTTACAGAGCCATCACAATTCACTGAATAAGTAGGCCGTGGACAAATAGAGTCTTTTTGCTCTAAGTTACCAAGTGCGACACTTGTCGGGAAGCCGTAGGAGTCATAGTTAGAGAAACCGTATGCATAGCATGCAAAAGGTGCCTTAGCACGCACACGGTACACACCGTCACCAGGAAGTGTAATTTGCTTACATGCATATGCCGTACCGTTTACAGGTACGTTAAATATCATACCAGGTGTGCTACCAAAACGTACGCTCACTTTTTTCCATTCAAATTTACCGTTTACAACAACAGCAAATTCCAAATCATCAGGCACACTATTACTTGGCCCTAATTGATAGACAAGGTTGATATAGTGGAGCTTAAAGTTATTGTTACTGGTTTTTGCACCGGGAGTACAGAATACAATTTCTCTCTGATATTGCTCAAGTGGGGTAAGTACCATTTGGAATGGGTCGCTTGATACGTTATCATCAGCTTGACCAGTATTATATTCTACAATGTAAATCGGCTTATCGGCGGATACGACCATAGCTCTTGGCGATCCGTCATCAGCGCGGCGCTCAATATAGCCATCGTCTTGTTTTCCGGTATTTTTAGGAATTACCAGCCATTGTTGACCATCACGAAATACTTTGGTATTTTTTTCTTTTGCAAAAATGCGTATCATCGGCATTTTCTTTCTGCCGTAGAATGGGGTCACATGATATTCTTTACCCCATGTATAGGTTGGGAGCTCCATTTCAGATGTGTAATCGCACCATGGCACACCACCGGGGACATTCGCACATTGGTTAGCAGAAACTACACCGACCGGCTTGGTTGCTTTGATACGACTGCCGGAAACGTCTTGAATATCTCCATCGCTGGCAAAGCATAAAACGTCGCCTTTGTCCATGGGAAAAGTAACAGATTCACCCGGCTTTAATCCACCGGATGTTTTTGATGCAGAGTTGCCACCCATTGTGAAAACAACAATTGTTTCATCATAAGCTGCAGAAATCGTCGTTTCACCCACTAATTGATAGGCACCGATAGCCGTATATTGCGGCCATGCAGCAACGATATACTCAGTACCCATTGAGGACACAGGTACAGCCAAGAAACCGTCACTCGTGTAGTTATAGCGTGTCACACCGTAGCAAATAATAGGTGCCTTGGCAGATACGTGAATAGCCGCACCTTTATAAACTTGCTCTGCAGGTGCTTTTGCACTGCCTCTTTTAAGGAACGGCTGTGCAACACCTGTCGGAATCACAAATTCAATCGCATCATTGGCCTGAGCAACTTTAGTCATTTTCCAGCTCTTGCCGGGCACTTCAACAGTAATAAGCTGCTTTACTCCCGAGCAAACAAATACGCGGCAGCTGTTCTCATATCCGGCCGATTCTTCTTCATAACATGGCGGAAATGAAAAGTAAAATTCATTTCCGGCGTTTGTCGGCGAAGTGAGAAGCTTTGGTAGCTTTTTGACGTCTATTTCGCCGGCAGTTGCAGACGAAATTACCATCGCACACACAAGCAAAGCAGCTGTGAGCAGCGAGTAAATCTTCTTCATAATAAAACTCCAAATTGTAATTAAAAAAAATGTATAGAAATAGATTTTATATTTTAATGTCAAAAAATGCCTGAAAACTTAGCAATTATTTTTCTACTGTGCAAGTTGTTTTTATATTTTTCTTTTAAGAATCAAAAAATATATTTACATTTCTTAGTATTCATTGTGCTGCGACCCAAAAACCATTGAGTCACTAGTACGTTACTACAAATTAGCATTTATTTGTTTTTTACGTAGAATAGGTCATATTTCTATAGAATTATAAGCTACTAACTCCTCAATTTTGCGCATAAAAAAAGCCCTCTTTTGGAGGGCTTTTTTCGTTATTTTTTACGATTGATTGGTTTTTGAGGCTTCGATGACCTGTCATTTTTTTGCTGCGGTGATGGCTGGCCCGGTATTGACTTCCCCTGAGCTGCAGCCAATTCTTGAGCTTCTCGCATTTTTTTCTGCAGCCAACCTTCCTTGCGCGGCATATTTCTTAAATCTTGAAGAGTTAGTTTATTTTTAGAAAATTTCGAAACATAGAGTTGCTGTACAATTCCAAGCAGGTTGAAGGTAAAGTAATAGAGATTTAGGCCGGCAGGAAAGCTTGAAAACATGAGCGTAAACATCACCGGCATCATGTAGACCATAGCCTTCTGACGCGGGTCAGTTACCGACATTTTTTGTTGGATAAAGAGTGTCGCTCCCATCAGTAGGGCAAGGCCAGAAAATTTATCAATCTGAAATAGCGGTATTCTAAATCCCAAATCAAGAATGACATCCGGCACAGAAAGGTCATGAATCCACCCGAAAAAATTAGCCTGACGAAGCTGAATCGAATTACTCAGTACCGACCAAAGCGCATAAAGAATAGGCATTTGCAATAGCATCGGCAAGCACCCGCCCGCAGGATTAATCCCATATTCAGAGTAGAGCTTCATCGTTTCCTGCTGCTGAGATACCTGATCGTCTTTGTACTTCTCTCTGATACGGGCAATTTCCGGTGCCAGTAATTGCATCTTTTGTGTCGAGCGTACCTGCGAGATTGACAACGGATAGAGTAATAATTTCATTAATGCCGAAAAAATCAATATTGCAATACCGTAATTTGCAATAAAATGGTGAATGAACGAGAATATCGGTAACATGAAATATTCTCCGATTGGAGCAACTATCCATCTCCAGCCAAAATTAATCGTAGAACCGAGCCCGTACGAGGTCAGAATATCATAATCTTGTGGACCGATATATACCGTAAAGTCGCTCGTCTGCTCAGCACCCCTGTATGGTAATCTGTATGACATTGTGTATTTCTCTGTCATACCGCCACGCTCTGCCCCTATGCGCACACCTGTCAACGAGACCGTAGCTTCAGGATTCGGCTGCTTTTGAATTATAGCTGCCGAAAAATACTTTGTACGCGCAGAGACAAATTCCACGATTCCTGATTGCTCAAGCTTCGTAGGATTAACATACTCCGTCGCATCGAGCTCATGTGTCGTGCCGTTCATGGAAGCTATAGCGACTGCTGTGTTGGATTCATCGACACTATTTTCCTCCTGAAACTGAACGCCACCGTTCCAACTAATATCAAATCTCTTCTGGGAGAGAAAATTCTCCATGTTGGAGAAGGTCACACCTGCGTCAAAACTGTACTTATCTCCATGAAACGTCATTTTCTTTGCGATATACGACCCGCCTGCTACCTGAAGTTTTGCGGTGAGTGTCAGTGACTGATTTCCACTTATTTTAAAGGATTCACCGGCCGGAAGTATCGTAAAGTCTAGATCGCGTGAGTCGATTTTCTGACCATCATTACTAAAAAAACTTAATGACAATTCGCGGCTGTGCGGAGTGATAAGCTGAGCAGGCTTACCGTACCAAGAATTATATTTCTTAAGCTCCCACCAAGCAATTGTACCGCCTTTCGTACTGATTTTTGCTCGATAGAGGTCTGTTTCTATTGTAATAAACTGCTCCGGCTTACCGGTAAATTTTGAGTACGTTGTTCCTAACTTGTTGGAGGTACGTTCCGTCACACCGGTGGAAGCGTTTGGTTTGGTAGTTGATGCAGGCACTTCGGCAGCTGGCTTTTGAGGTGGGGGCTCAATCGGACGAGTATTAGTAGAAGTATATACAATCCAGGCTGTTATTATAATTCCAATAAGAGTAAATCCTATAATAGAGCGTTTGTCCATTTGTTCCATGAGTTTTCCGAAATAGTCGTAAGTAAGTTAAAAAAAGAAGTCGTTGACGATCACAAAGCATTACGGTAGAAATACATGTCTCTGTTTAGGGTACATAATCTATCCCGCCTTTGTGAAATGGATGACAGCGCGCAACCCTCCGAAGTGCAAGCCACGTTCCCTTGAGCGCACCATACTTTTCGAGAGCTTCAATTGCATAGACCGAACAGGTTGGATAGAAACGACAGGAAGGCGTAAGCATAGGGGAAATCAACCGTTTATATCCGCGAATAGCAACGATGAGTATTGTTTTCATTGAGCCAATGAATATTTTTGAGAATAATCGTACGCTGACTGCAATACTGCCCGTACATCGCTGAGTATATCCTCTAAACTCATCAGTGAGGCAGCCGGGGGAGCTGAATTGCAGAAGAAAATCATCTTTTCAAACGGGCACCCATCCCTAAAGTAGCCGGCGTCTGAAAACTCCTGTATCACTATCCGCACACTTTGACGCAATAAACGCTTGGCTCTATTACGGACAGTCGATTTTTTCGCAGTTTTCTTACGGATACTTACCCCGAGAATAATCCCGCCGGCCATAGACCCAGCCTCGTTCGAGGTAATATGGTCTGAATTCGTACGAAATCTGACAATTGCAGTAATTGCATGATCGGTAAAGCGTTTCCCAGTGCGCATCGTGCTTGCAAACGCTGCCTTACCCTTAAGCGGTGCAATGTTCATGATACTTTCTCACTATAATATGCACTCCAAGTGAATGCAACTAAGCACTTCTAAGACAAAAAGAAGGGCGAAAAATACTTCTCGCCCTTACTTTGAAATCAAATGTCATCAATGCCTCACAGACTCTCTACCGGCATCGAATTCTTAATGTCGACGCTCATCGCTGACAGTCAGCTTGTGCCGACCTTTAGCACGACGACGTGCGAGCACCTTACGACCGTTTTTAGAAGCCATGCGGGTACGAAATCCATGAGCATTTTTGCGCTTGCGGCGGCTGGGTTGATATGTTCTTTTCATTTTTTTTCCTGTGAATACAAAATTTGAACGGCAAAAATAGGAATTTTCAACTGAATAACGAAAGTAATTTTTTTAGTAGCCAAAGGTTTATTCGTGTTTTTATAGACCTTCAACGTGCTCAATAGGTAGTCCGACCGTAATAATAGTGCCTTTCCCTTCTTCGCTTTCTACATGAAAATCACCCTCATGCAGCTCCACAATACGCTTGGCAATAGCAAGACCAAGCCCTACCCCCTGCTGCTCATGCAATAAGCGGTCAAATTGCTGATAAGCCCCGATATTCGAAATTTGCTCTGCACTCATGCCTCTGCCTTCGTCAGCAATGCGCACTTCATATAAGTTATTATGTATCCTCGAACTAATGTATACTTTTTTGCCTTCCTGAGAAAATCGGAGTGCATTATCCACAAGCTCGTCGATAACTTTGTGATAATTTTCGGTAGAAATTTTAATCGTAATACCCTCAGCCACTTCTCCATAACTCACATCATCCATCCTATTGAGCTTCATCGCTTTTGCGGCGACAAGGTCAAACAGAGAAGCACTCGGCTCATCCGTCTTAAACAGCAGCACTTTTTCCCGCATGACAGTGTCAGCAACCAGTGATTCAATCTGAACATACCAGAGAAAATTCTCGGTAATCCGACGAAGACGATTAGCAGACTCTAAAATATCCTGCGTCATTTCAACAATGTTTTCGGCAGTCGCACCGTAAGCAATACTCTTGAGATACGAAGCAGATCCCATGACCTGATTAAGCACAATGCGAAATTCATGCGGCAACGCATACGTCACATTTCGCGTCACTTCCTCAATCTTCTGGCTAAATCGCCGCTCGAGCTTTGAATGCTTCTCCCATTGCGAATTTACAGCTGCCATCAGTTCATCACGGGTGTACGGCTTGACAAGAAAATCATCGGCTCCCTTTGCCATGCCGGCACGCATATCTGCTTTTTCGGTACGGGCTGTCAAAAAAATAAACGGTGTCGAACCGAATTCATGCGTCGCTCGTAATTCCTTTAAAACCCCAAATCCATCGAGAACCGGCATTGAAATATCGCATAAAATCATATCCGGCAAGTGCTTAAGCGCCATTTCCACACCGATACGACCATTCGATGCTGTGATTGTTTCATACCCCTCAAACCGCAAGAGCAGAGCAGTGCTGTCGAGGATATAATCATGGTCGTCAATTATCAGTACTTTTTTCATAGCAAAGCAAACATTGGGTGGAATCAATATTCAAAACGATTGAGTATTGCAAAGTTAATCAAAACACTATAATAATGACACATCCTTACTTCCCCTTCCCCATAAATTAACCGTCATGTACCCCGCGCGTATATTCCTGCTGTCATCGCATAGTTCTATTTTTCCAAAATTGTAAACTCCACCCGCCTGTTCTTTTTCCGTCCCTCCTCCGTATCATTGGATACAACAGGTGCAGATTTGCCTTTACCCTGGGTAAGTATCTGGTTACGCGGTACTCCTTCCTGCTCGATAAAGGTCGCGACTTCTTCGGCTCGTTTTCGCGATAACTTCACGTTATAGCTGTCACTTCCGGTATTATCTGTATGACCCGTGATTAGAATTTTCATCGAAGGCGAGCGCAATAATTCTTCTGCTAATCTGGTAAGCTCGGATATAGATTCTCTTTCAATCTCCCATCGGTTATACGAAAAAAAGAGATTATTGAGCAGCACTGTCTGCCCCACTTCATCAGGTACGAGCGACAAGTCATATCTCAGCGCTCTGAATTCTCCGAGCTTCCTGAGGTCAATATGCTCCGACACCGGAAGTGTCCCTTTGCCTTCAGCACGAAATCCATACATACTACCGGCAGGGAGCACAATTTTGTATTCACCGGTTTGGGGATTCGTTTGCGCAATTCCTACTTCTTTTCCGGTAAAAAGATTTTCATAGTAAATTTTTGCCAATACCGGCGTTTGAGACTTGGAATTGTAGACCTTCCCCTCGACAAGCACCACCGGCACCACCTGCAGAGATGGCGGTAACTCAATCCGGTAGATGTCGCTGTTCCCATTTTGCTGACTCGATACACAATACGCATTTTTACCGGAGGCATCGACCGAGTAATAGGCATTTCCACCCTTGGAATTGACTCTGTCCCCCAAGTTCATCGGCTCGCTCCAGCTCTTCCATGTCTCGTCTAAACGTGTACTGACAAAAATATCATTACCGCCATAGCCATTGTGTCCGCTGGAGGAGAAAAACAGTGTGCGTGTATCCGGTGCAAGAAATACCGTGGATTCATCACCGGCGGTATTAATCGTACGGCCGATATTCATCGGCACGCTCCATGTCGAGTCCGGCTGTATGGAACTCACATAAATATCCTGATTACCTTCCCCTTCGTCTCGCTTGAGACACAACAGCAGAGACTTACGGTCACTCGAGAGACAGTAATGACCATACGTATTACGATTATAATACTTCTGAATGGTCTGTGCCTGCGGGAATCCCCAGGACCCGTCGGCGTTTCGATGCGAGATCGACGTCCCCCCGCGCGGAGCGCCATGCTCTACATATTCATTGCCCAAAAGCATAGTCGTGCCATCAGGTGTAATTGAACAGATAAAATTAGGGTATATATCATTGAGGGGACTGCCTATGTTTTTGGCTTCCGAAAATGTCGTACCGTCAGCCTGCAAATCAGCATACCAGACATCACTTGACTCTGATGCATTCGATCCGGATCGACCGGTACGACTGAAATACAATGTCTTACCATCCGGGGAAATCACCGGAGCTATTTCATTATCCGGAGAATTAACCTCCTGCCCCATGCGCTCAACTTTGATTTCCGATGAATACGGCGCTAGGTTAATTTCTGCCCGCACACTATCTGCCCCACTGCTAATTGCAATTGCATCGATTAAATTCCAGTCCGGTATTTCACCCGTATGCAACCACAATCCGAGCTCCGCAATTTTAAATGGCGGCGGCTCAAAAAAGATATTCAGTACCCTGCCCTCGGTACCGACAGGAACAGGTACATTGGTATACAGCACTTTCGACTCACCATTCTCGCCATATCCGACGACCTTGGCGACTGTTCCGGGGTTGAATGCCTCGACGATCGCAACCTGCGATGCGTACATCGGCTGCTCAAAGCCAACACGCATCGTCTCAACCCTGTTGGCATATTCCCGCGTATTCTCTTTCTCCTCATATTTTCCTGCCCATGCACATGGGTTGAGTCCGCCATTGTAGGATCGAAGATTCGGCTTGCCCAGTAATTGCCACGCCGAGTAGGCGCCCTTGTCTCTGTACGAAGAGCTGACGGAAATTACACGCGATACCCACTCGGTGATTACCGGCTCATTCTCACGGACAGTCTCACTCTGCGGCTGTACCAACGGCGTCGGCGTCCTCCGTGGTTTTGATGATCTGGATTTTTGTGCAAATACAGGCAACCCCATAATTCCACAAGAAATTACAACAAAAAAAGCTGCTACGTACTTTCTTCGGCTACCGGTGCTGTTCTTCCACAGAGAATCGCGGAAACGTTGTATAATTTTCACCATAAATACTATCTAGTGGAAGTCCTCATTGAATTCAAAGCCTGCAAAATATTCTCAACTGTATACCGTTACCGCCGCACACGCGCGTTAATTTTAAGCGGCCATACTTGTTTAAGAATGTAAATATATGAAGATTTCTGTTATGTTTAATAGACTTTTTACTCTCTGCCGATACCGTATATTGGTGATATTGCTCTGTACAGCAGCTGTTCCTTTGTCAGCGCAGAAGCTCCTTATTCCAATGGATTTATCGCAGACAGACCACCTCAAAGCGTATGGAATTGCCTACTGGGGACTCACCAAAAACATCGAAATTGACTGGCTGCTCAATTACCGCGCGGGCTCGTTTATCATGGACTATGCCGACAATATCGCCGCCGAATGCAGAATCAGAGGCGTCTATTTTGAACAAATTGATGGAGCCACCGCATCGCAAATCTATTCCGAAGTACAGGGCGAAAACACCAATATGGACGCCGTCCGCCTCGAAAAACCACCTAAAATTGCCGTCTATACTCCACCCGGCTCCCGCCCATGGGACGATGCCGTCACCCTCACCCTCGAATATGCTGAAGTAAAATATGACAAAATATGGGACGAAGAAGTCATCGCAGACAAGCTCAAAGAATATGACTGGCTACATCTGCATCACGAAGATTTTACAGGACAATACGGCAAATTCTTCTCCGCCTTCGCCGCTACACCCTGGTATATTCAGCAGGTAGCACTGCTGGAAAGTACTGCCAAGAAGCTGGGTTTTAAGAAAGTATCCGAACTCAAAAGCGCCGTCGCCGAAAAAGTCCGCGATTTCGTAACAGGCGGTGGATTTATGTTTGCCATGTGCAGCGCTACCGATAGCTATGATATCGCCCTCGCAGCAAAAGATATTGATATCTGCGCTGAAATGTTTGACGGAGACGACGTCACGCCGGGAGCAAATTCCAAGCTCGACTTCTCGCGCACCTTCGCATTTGAGAATTTTCAGCTGTATATGGATCCGTATAAATACGAGTATTCTACCATCGACGTTGATGCAAACACCCGCGCAAATATCAATGACAACGACTACTTCACGCTCTTTGACTTCTCGGCAAAGTACGACCCCGTGCCTACCATGCTCACCCAATGCCATGCCAATGTCGTTCATAATTTCCTCGGACAGACCACCGCATTCCACAAGTCCATTATCAAAAAATCCGTCACCCTTCTCGCCGAAAAAGACGGCACCGACGAAGTAAAATATATCCACGGTAATGTTGGACGCGGCACCTTTACCTGGTATGCCGGACACGACCCCGAAGACTATCAGCACGCCGTCGGTGACCCGCCGACCGATCTTGCCCTACACAAGAATTCACCGGCGTATAGGTTGATTCTAAACAATATCCTCTTCCCGGCCGCCAAAAAGAAAAAGCAAAAAACTTAACAAAAAAAAGAGACCCGTTTGAGGTCTCTTTTTTTTTGTAGAAATTCGCTGATTTATTTCACAATAAGTACCTTCTCCCGGGTGGTTTTACCCATCGAAGTCACTGCCAGAAAATACATTCCCGCCGGCATATCATCCGTTGGAATGGTGTGGGTCGTCATCGATTGCGTAACAAACTCTTTGGAAGTATAGTGCGTAACACCCATGCAGTCGGTAAGCGTCAGGCGTACATCCTGCGTTTCCGTCGAGGTAAGCTCCAGAGTAATTGCCGAGCGGACGGGCATCGGCGGCAGCAGACGGGCAGCAAGCACCGGTTGTAAATGCAATCCACCGAAAGGATTACATCCTACATCCACGGCCAGAAATCCATTCACTTTCTCGACCTTCGTCGGTCGCCGCGATACCACGTCAAATCTCCGTATATTCAGTGTCGTCGTATCCGGCAGCGATACGAGGGCAAGTGCATTGATGACATACATATCACCGGCATTGCCAAGCCCCGGATCAAGGATAGATGTCTGAGCGACACGCACGAATCCATCCCCCTCGGTAAAGGGGATCTTCACACCGCCTTTTTCGACACTTAATATCGCCAGCAGGTAATTATCAAATGAAATTTCTGAGGTAATTGCATCGATACCGGCAGAGTCAAGACTCTTCTCCAGATGCAGTACCATATTAATCGTATCGCCATATTTTGCTGAATAATTACCAATAACAACCTTTGATGTAAATAGTTGATCGATAATTGTCATATCAAGATCTAGTATCGTCGTATCCGTACATGCCGACTGCTCGATGATCACCAAGCGTCCTGTGTAATTACCTGCTTTTTCCCCCGTACAATGCACCATCAGCGTTCGCTTCCCGCCCGGCTGCACCGCCTCCGGCATTGGCAGCACATCGATGAAAAAATTCGGCGACGGATTCTCTACCGATACAGAAACGAGCGTCTTCGGCAGCGAGCCGGGATTCGAGATGATGACCGGCACACTCATCGTGTCTCTTTTGAGTATCTGCCCGAAACGTATCGCCGTTGGGTCTATGACAAGCTTCGGACGCACAATGGTACAGGTAGAATTCACCACAAACGTATCACCGCATATCCCACGGAACATATACTGCTGCGTAAATGTACCCACACCGCCGAATGCAGACGGAATGGTACGTATGACGACGGTTGCCATGCCACCCGCCGGAACAATCACCGTGCTCGACGGAGTAATTTCAAATCCCGATTGTCCCGGGGTAAAGGAAATGCTGAGTGTATCCGGCAGTGTACCGGCATTGCGCATGGTGATTGTATCACTCACCGGTGCCTCGCACCGCTCACGTATGCGTGGCTGTACTTGTGCGGTCATCGTCGTCTTGGTACGCTTGAACGAGCCGCGCATCGGAATGGTAAACCGCACCGTATCGGCTTTTACCGACCAAAGGGATAACTCGCCAAGTGTCTGACCTTCAGACGGTTGATTATACTCTACTTCCACCCGTCCGGAATCTCCGCCGGCGAGTTCGAGTACCCCACTGATTGGTGAAATAATCGAATAAACCGGTGCACCGCTCCGCAGCACGACCATAATACTGTCGGCGCCGGTACCGTCATTCTTAACCATAAAGCTTCTCCGCTTCACGGGTGCTATGCAGCGTGCATCACCAAAGTCAATATCGCTTATCGAGAAGCCAAGTCGTGAGGCAATACTCTGTACTTTTATCGGAATACATGTTTCGCTCGGACAGTCTTGCGTGGTCGTAAAGCATATTTTTCCATCAAAAAGCGTATCATTCACTGCAAAAAATTCTACACCTATCGTGAGAGTCTGTCCTGAATCAAGCGTTGCGGGAAGAGTAGGCAGATTCACGAGTCGCCAGTCGGTGCGCTGAGGACTAAGGGTAATCGACGATATCACGGCTTTCGCACTGCCCACCGATTGCACGGTGCAGGTACGACTCGTCGGCAAGGTGCCGCCCTTGACCTGCTCTTGTATGGAATTCGGTGTGGCTGTGAGTGTGGTTTTGATACCCTTACACCGCAAAGGAACGGAAAATTTATCTCCGCAGGGCGAGAATTCAAGATCGAGCGTATCGGCAATATTCCCCTCACGCTCCGGCACAAAAAAGACCGTTACTATCAGTGAATCTTCCTGACGCACCTGCGTTCCGATCCGCGCCGAGAAATTAACTCCGCGCTCACGATTACCAAGCTTGGTAATAGCAGCGGGAATGGTACCGATATTACGAACGGTAAATGTCATCGTTTTTTGCGACCCGACACATATTTCACCGGCATCTATCAGCGTGTCATTTATACTGAGAATAGTACCGGCAAGCACGCCGACGAGCTTTATTTCTGTTGGATTTTTCGCACCCCGCACGCTCGTCGAGTCATTATTCTCAAGGACAAGTGTTGCTAATTTTTGCTGACCCGCCGATACCGGACCAAATCGTATGATAATGCCGTCCGACTTTCCGACTCCAATCACCCGCGGCAAGCCGCCACCACCGGTATAGCCGACAATTTTGAAGTCCACAGAGTCCTGCCCATGCACGGTAACCGATGGAATAATCAACGGCGCATTACCCGTATTACTGATGATAACCGTATCATACATATACCGGTTACAACTCAGCGACATAGTCCTCGTCGTCGGCGCGGTAATAATCGGGGACGTCGCATACGCCCGCACATTCACCACTTTGCTGCACACGCCGAGCCAGACGACATGTGTCGTATGTATCCAGCCGGTGTCAGTCGGAACCACTTGGAATTGAAGAGCGTTAGTTGTTCCCGGGAGCATCACTGCCGGAATTTTGGTTATTAATTGTAAAGGATTCGCCTCGGTAATCCTGTCCACCCGCACAATCGATTCGGTATCGAGTCCCGGATTGGAGAAGCGAAGGGAATCGATGCTGATTTTGCCGCAGGGAGCCGACTTGAACACGAGGAGCGTATCGGTCGCAAAGGACACGATTTGCTTGGTCTTACCGGTAAGTGAAATTTCAAATTGGACGGCAGGATCGGTGAGCTGAATGAAGAGTCCGGCTACTTTCTCTCCGGGAGAGGTGGGTCTGAACTGAACAATAATCCGCATCGAATCACAGGCAGGAGCAATAAAGCTGCCGCCGGTCGGCGCGATAATCTTGAATTCGCCGGGATGTGACCCGGCCAGGTTAATCGTACCATACGCTTGGTGAAACGAGCGGACATTCACCCACAACGTATCATTGACCACACCGGGATAGCAGGCATCGCCAAAATTAATCGCACTTTTTGACACCGACCGATACGCCGGAGCAAGACGGTATATCGCCCCGCGCCCGACGACCCAACCGGTAGAATCATTAATAAAATACGTGTCATCAAGGTCTGTACTAATCCCGCAATTGCGTAATTGCCAGGTCTGTCCGTAATTCGAAGTATAAAACATCTGTGAACGCAAGCCACACGCCCAGCCGGACGAATCGGACAGCAGAAATGTTCCGTACATGTGATCGGCTACCGTCGTTGTCGTCCAGTCCTGTCCGTCATTGCTGGAGAATCGCATACCGCCGCCGCTTCCGGCACCCGAACATGACTCACCCGCCACCGGAAGCAGAAATGACTGCCCGACCCGGGTAATTTCCTCATGCCAGAATTTCTCTCCGGTGGACATAAATTGCGTCCACGATACGCCTCCATTGAGCGTGCGCCAGAGCCAGCCGCTGCTCACTGCATAGCCAAGCCCGTCGCCGGAATAGAGAATTGCATCGGTGAGCCCGCTGTTGGTGACATTCATCATCGTATCGGTCCAGGTGAGTCCGCCATTGGTCGTGCGGTAGAAATTCTGTGTGCTTCCGCAGCCACCGCCAAGGACTACCCCCGTATCGGCACTCCAGAAATAGCACCCCCAGATATTCATTGCATCCGGCGGAGTGACTTCCGTCCACGTGGCACCACCATTGGTGGACTTAAACACCCACTTGCTGCCGGACGTATAGCCCACATTCTGTGTCGGGAAATGAATACTTTCGAGTTGAATTTCGGGTAAACTGTTGACCTTAGTGCCTTGCCATGTAGTACCGCCATCGACGGTGCGAATAACCATTCCCTGATAACCGCAGACCCAGCCGAGATTGGAATTCGTAGGGAGGAAAAATACATCCAGCCAGTAATTACTATTGTAGGGTTCACCAATCGTGACCTTGTCCCATCGCTGCGCAAATGACGGTGCAAGAGCGATGAAAAACACGACAAGAACTGCAAAAAAACGGGGTAAAAATTTGGGCATAACCACCTCTCTGTATATGGGTTGAGAGCAGGGCTGACAAGCGCTTCGACCTATACGTCAGCCATGCACCCGCAAATTACTGAAATACCGACAATTTTCAGGAGGAAAACTGTCAGCAAGGTGCTTTTTTTCTGTCGCTTGATTATAATTCCACCGCTCCCATCTTCCGAGAGTATCGCACCGGAGCGATGCCCTCGGTTTATATGTGTGACAACGTCAAAAAATAATAGCCCATGAGAAAAACCTCATGGGCTATTTTCTTGGAGCACTATTGCATTTAAAACTCCGACGGCTCCTCCTTCGGCACAAACGCCATTCGCACAGCGCGTGTAAATTCCTCAATCACTTCACTCACCGGCTTGGACTCTACGTACACAAACGTGCCGCTGTCCCGATGCCGGTACATCCACGACGTGATAATCTGAATCTCGTTAATTTCCTCGCGGGAATACTCAAGCGGCGTCTCGGACTGCGCGTAATAGGTGGCGTGAATCTGCTTTTCGAGTTTCGTGAGCGCGGCTTTGCGTCCGATAGTCTGCTGAAAATGCAGGCGGCCGCGGCGGATAAAAAACACTTCGAGCGTTTTGTCACGTTCCGACGCCGGTATCACGAGGATCACATTATTCGAATTCACCGAGGTCGATACTTCCTTGCCACGATCGAATAATCGGCGGAGCTCGGCGATACGATTCCGGAGGAAAATCGCCGTTTCGAAGTCTAGATTCTCGGCTGCTTCCATCATTTCCACCTCAAGATGCGGGATAATTCCATCGGAATACCCACTAAGGAATCGCCGCACTTTGGCTACTTCATCGTGATATTCGCCATGGGTTTGGAGCATCGCACACGGCGCGGCGCACCGCTTAATCTGATGATAAAAACATGGCCGGAAGTTCTCGTTCGGCACGAGCGGCTCCCTGCAAAGGCGTAATTGGAAATTCTTCTGAATCGTTTCGGCGATTTCCCGCGCCATGCCACCACTGCGAAACGGACCAAAATACTCGGCGCCGTCGGGTTCGATAGCATTGCACCACTCCAACCGCGGAAAGGTATCCTGCACATCCAAACGCAGAAAAGGATAACGCCGTGACTTCTTGCTCGCAGTATTAAACGGCGGCTTGTAGAGCTTGATTTCCTTCGATTCAAGCGTGAGCGCCGAGAGTTCGGAACCGGTCTCCACCCACGTAATTGAATACACGAAGCGCACCATTTTGCCGATTTTCGGGGGTAATTGCGCGCCTGCCTGAAAGTAACTCCGCACACGGTCGCGCAGGGATTTCGCCTTGCCGATATAGAGCAGATCGCCATCGGCGCCGAGCATTTTATACACGCCGGGTTCGTCGGGCAATGCGTCAAGAAACGGCTGCACACGATTCTGCACGGTGGCGGTGACCTTAGTGGCGGCGATGCGGGAGTTTTGGAACTGCAGCACTTCTTCCATGGTCTCGATTTCGTATTCTTTCTCGATTTGCTCGAGGAATTCCATGAGAAATTGCGCTGTTGCCTCGGCATCACCCAAGGCGCGGTGGCGGTTTTTGATTTCGATATTGAAGTATTGCGCGACGGAGCCAACGTTTTTCTTGGTGTTTTTGGGGAGTAATCGCCTAGCGAGCTTGCAGGAACAGAGTTCGGGATTGGTCAGCTGCGGCAGTCCGCACCGCTTGAGCGTTTCTTGTACGAATTTCCAGTCGAATTGAGAATTATGAGCGACGAAGACGGCGCCGGTCGTAGCGAAGAGTTCGCGGACTTTCGGGAATACTTCTTCCGGTTCGGGCGCATTGAACACCATAGCATTCGAGATACCGGTCATTTCGGCGATAAACGGCGGGATGAATTGATGTGGATTGACAAGCGAGGAGAATTTCTCGATAATTTCGCCGCCCCGGAGCACCACGCAGGCGATTTCGGTGACGCGGTTATGAACGGGGTCATGCCCTGTCGTCTCCACATCGACGACGATCATCGGTACATCCCAAAACGTGCTCATTGCTTATATTCCTGTAGTATAGAGAGTTACATCGAAGGAGAGTTCGGTGGAGAGGTAATTTCGGAAATTCACCACATCACATTTCTCTCGGTGGGTGCAAAATAACAGTTTTTTTTGTTGTGTGAATCCCCGCAGGTTGTTCGGATATAGAAATCCGGCAATTATCCACCCGGCAGCAGGCATTCCGAATAGAGGCAGTGGTAGTGAGGTATGTGCTTCATACCTTCATCGTAAGGAATGGATGTGAGGATAATCTCGCTGTACAGTTGTCGAGCTTTTTTTCTAACTACAAAGTAGATATTTTTGTTTTTCAGACTGTTACAGCATTCAATCGTACTTTATACTTATTTTGGGCAGTATCTATTTTGTGGCTCATAAATTGCGAGACTCGGAGTCCCCGGAGATTGTTTCCGGGGCAGAGGGAGAAAAATTTCCTGCCGGTGCTGAACTGAGTATATGGATGTCCTCCACAGCGTTCTTGGCGGTGTGATATTTTTTACTTTAATTATTATGATAATCTGACACGTATTGCGGTTCAATGAAGTTGTGTAGCAGTGGTTGCTACCCGGGTCTGAATTCATGCAGCACATTCATAACTATTAAGAACTACTATAGAAAGAAGATAGTTGTATCATTTGTACAGTATTTATTTAAAGGAGAATCTCGATGCCGGACAAAATTAGTATTAATGGTCAGGAGTATAGTCCTCTTGATTTCCTCCTTGGCGATGCCGACAAATATGCATTCGAAGCCAGGGAGTTACCGACGAAAGCGCCGATAACGGAAAGTCATGCGAGGCAAATACTTGCGCATAACTCCTCTACTTCTACAGCACGTACTGCTCTTACATCCGGTACGACATCACGGCAAATAAGCAGAAGCAAGCGCAAGGTGATGTACACGCTTTCGGGTCCGATGGTAGGTGTGGCAGCGACGGTAGCTGTCGTAGCCATAGCCGGTGGTCCGGTGACGTGGGTGCTTGTCGGTGGGGCGGCGGCGGCGGCGGCGGCGGGAGTAGTTGCATCCTATGCGCTTAAAAAAATCATTCGTAATACGCGGGCGTATTATTATACCAAGATGTATATCACCGTGAAAGACGGAAAAAAGTCATTTGAGCATTCGCATGAAGCACTCAATGGCATCCGGTATGTGCTCAAGAAACGAAGTGTCTCGGCGATTGCCGATGATGTTAAAGAGTTATGGAAGGCGATTAATCAGTACAACCGTCTTAAGAACCAACCGGTTGGCTCATGCCGTGACGCTCTTGAGCTTGCGTACTGGTACGACCGCGTGTGGTATCTCCACGAGCGGCTTGCCGATGAGATGGACTTATTTGTTCAGTTTTGTAATTACTTACGGAACGAACTCACCAAAGCGCTTGTGACCGATCCGAGTGCTTTAAATAAAGAAAATGCAGGACTTGCTATCCGGAAGATTAATGCGGGGGTCACTAAAAATTATGAGCCTCATCATAAAACAGTCTGCGGCAGAGCCCCTATCCATGATACCTGCTATGCACATGTCGGCGGTCAGACCAAAAAGCCGAAGGTCTATACCTCATG
>JBPOHH010000576.1:0-1988 GCA_052035765.1 Bacteroidota bacterium | reverse complement strand
GTCAAGAATTAATCGAAGAATTTTTAGAAGTTGCACGGCGACCTAAATTCAGACGATTCTTTTCTGCTGCCGACATTGAAGAACTCCTTGAAACTATTAGCGACTATGCCGATTTTGTAAACGTTCACTCTCACATCGAAGTTTGCAGAGATGCAAAAGACAACTTTTTGCTATCGTTATCTCTCGACGGGGAAGCTGATTTTTTACTTACAGGCGACAAAGACCTCTTAGACCTGACCAAATTTGGTGGTACGGCGATCATAACTATTTCAGAATTTCTGGATGACAAATAGCGCAACATTGCAAGATGATTTCCCGATCGCTCGGATTTGCTCCACCACCCTTCAACCTATAGAAACGTCGGATGTTCGCATGTTGCTTGTGTGAAGAGTCTCTCACCTTACTGAGATTTCGTAACTTGTCGTTGATATAGGAAGTTAATTCATCCGAAGTACGGATGAGAATTACGTTTCAGTAGGCACGTGTTGACGGTCGGTTTTAACATCAGACCGGACAGGAATGTCCCATAAAATTCTATTCATCTATTTTCAAAGGATACGCTATGTCCCCTTTCGACCGACTTCCCGTCATCAGTAGAGTGATGACTCTTGTTATTGTTTGTCTGCTATTTTCTGCCCCTGCTCATGCACAATGGACACAATGTGGTGGTCCCCTCGGCGGTGCAATTACCGCGTTTGCCACGAGTGGACAGACGCTCTTTGCCGGTACGTATAAAAGTGGTGTTTTTCGTAGTACTGACATGGGGAATACATGGGTTGCTGCCGGTATTGGTCTTTCCTCGCAGCGGATATTGTGTTTGCATGTCGCCGACTCTACCCTCTACGCGGGAACAGATGCGGGTGTCTATCGGAGTACGAACCAAGGCAATTCATGGACTAAAATGGGACTGGTAAATACGACCATTTATTCGCTTGATCATTTGGGGACAATGCTCTTTGCCGGTACGGAAAATGGTGTTTTCAGGAGCGTTGACACGACAGGAAGTTGGACGGTGGCAGGGCTACAGGACACAGAAATTACGACGTTCATGAGTGCCGGAACGCAGCTTTTTGCGGGTACAGCGGGTGAAATATTTCGTAGTACTGACAATGGAACTTCATGGAATTCAATTAGTTCAGGGCAGTTGGTTTGGAATGTGCGTGGTTTGGTTATGACCGCCGGCGGCACCATCATTGCCGGCACAGAAAATGGAATTTACCGGCATATGGCTGGCGACACGACGTGGACGTATTCAAGTGCCGGACTGCTCATTGCACTTCAAAAGAATATCACGACTCTCTGCACTGATGGCGGTGCGTTCTATGCCGGTACGTATGCGGGAGTATTTCGCAGTACAGATAGTGCTACTGCGTGGCAGAGTCTCAATTCCGGGCTGCCGAATCAATACGTAAGTACTGTCACCGTAAGTAATACCACGCTTTTTGCGGGAATGTTTAATGGCGAAATTTGGAAAGCAGATCTCGCCACCCTCAGCATTCCGAATGAAGCATATCCATCTTCATCGCCCCAACTTTGCTATCCTAATCCAGCGACAAAATCACTGCATATCGACCGAACACCACTTTCATTCAGCGCTGCATTACCGGTAAATTATACCATCACATCAGTACTTGGTGAAAAAATTATCGGGTTCACGGAGACTGCATCGCAATTTTCCATCCCTCTACCGACACGAGCCACCGGAGTGTATTACCTGACAGCCGAGCAAGGGGCAACACGCACGACCGCGATTATTACGATAGTGGAATAAGGGTGAGAGAGAAAATCAACCTATTTCCATGTCCTATATGTTGTTACAACCGACAGGACGGGGAATTTGTCTGAACTATGATTCATGTGATTTAACTGATTGGAATGATGTAGGGATGAAATTGAACCGCTTTGTAAAAGTGAAATCATAGAAATCATAAAAATCACAAAAATCATAGTTCAGATATTGGCAGACAACGAGAAAGCAGTGAATTTGT
>JBPOHH010000342.1:0-5389 GCA_052035765.1 Bacteroidota bacterium | reverse complement strand
GTGTTAAAGAGTTAGAATATCAATGCACTACCACAATAGGCTTTGTCATCATCCCCGAAGCTGTGCGCATCTGCACGAAATAGACACCTGCCACAAGCCCGGACACATCTACTTCCTGCTTGCCGCTTACGAATTCCTGCGGTGGAAGTACTTCCATCCCCATAGTGTTCACAATGTTATACCCCAAGACACTGCTGATGCCACTAATAGTAAAAGTAGTACTGGTAGGATTCGGATAAAGCGTGATGCCGTCGGATGGCGCGGGCTGCTCGTCCACGCCGGATGGTGCGAGGGGAATATCGACGAGACCGGTAGGATTGAAGACATAGAATGTTTCATGGATGAGCATCCATATATTTTTGTTTTTATCTTGCATCAGCATGGGTTGTTCATTTTGTACATAAGCCATATCACCGGCAGAAATCGGTGAATTACTCGGCGTATAGGTAGTCCAAGTGCTTCCATTGTAGGTATGCATACCGATCGTTGAAAGTAACCATATATTCTTATCATTATCCACGATAAATGTTTTTGGGGTGCCGGTCGTTGGAGAATCGATTGTATTCCACGTAGTACCATTAAAATATGAAAGTCTTCCGTTCCCGTCCAAGTACCATATTCCACCATCTTTGTCACAGGCAACAGTCGCTCCTTCACCCCCGGCATTAGTATTAATAACTTCTTGTATCGTATCCTGAATTCGTATCAATCCATTACTTGTCGGCAGCAAAATGCGATTCTGTGAGTCGATACTGAAATTGGCGTTCCAACCTCGCGATTGACGTACGGATGCTTTACGCGTATTAAAAGTCGTAAAGTTCACACCGTCATAACGAATGATATATGCAGTACTACCGGGATGGTAATTATCAAAAGCAAGAAAAACCGGCAAACCGTTTCTATCTATTTCTATAGCTTGGATATAATTAATTGCAATCCCGGAGTTTGACTTATCAAAAATTGTCATGAATTTCCCATCATAGCGCACCACACCCTGCGGCGTAGCACACCAGAGTGTACCCTTGGTATCATAAGCGAAAGGTGCGATGCTGTATTCGTGACTACTGTAGGTGGTGGAGTTGAATTGAAGTTTATCAACTTCCCACTTCTGATCTTTAAAATGATTCAACAAAAGAGTTTCTTCTTCTCTCGTTGCCAGACAAACATTTCCCGCGAAATCTGCTTCCAGAGATTTCTGAAAAAAACGAGCACGTAATGGCGGTTTTACAGCACCCCATTGTGCATTCTTCTTGGTCGCAATCGAACAAGTAGCCGTCATTTTCACATTCCCGTTTTGCGCAGTAATCGTTAGCGTCTTGATGCCCGTATCAGGAATTGATGGCTTTACTGTCAGGGTAATATTTGCAAATGGAGGGTTAGGTACAGTGTTTGACAGTACTGCCGAACCTTTAAACCCCGGCGAGCTCACCGACAGAAATACCGAAGCATCATATCCATTCAGCGGCGTAATCACCACCGAATAGGTAGCACTCTCCCCAACGGTAATCGACTGTGAAGCAGGCGTGAGCGAAACGGTAAATGATTGCGCGCTCAGCACACGAGCCGAAAGCAACACGCAGAATGCAAGAAGTAGAACATGTTTCATGAGATTTCTCCCGAAAATTGAAAAAATAGAAATATTATAATGACTTGTGTATTGGAAGGAATCGAGCGAATCGATTCCGAGGGATAAACTATTGGTTGAAGGACAAGCATTCGCCTGCCACTTGAGAGCGAGTCTTCACCTGAACAGGTTTCTGCAACCTGTCAGATGTAAGTATTAGAAATAATAAGATACTACGAAGAATAAAATCCGTTAGGATAGGACGTCAGCGAGTGCGAAAACAAACATCAAAATGAAGGGGGTCGAAATACTCATGCAAGCTCCTTTGTATCGTGAATACCAGCAGGAAAAGAACAGGAAAATGTATCAATAGTACGCGCGGCAAGCAAAAAAGCACCGCGCTGAACGTAACTTACATGGTTATCAGAGAATAACCAACAATTATTTTGAAATTTCTATGATCGAATGATAAATTATGTGTTTTGGCAGTTGATATTCTCAACTCTTCCGAGAGTATCGCTTCCGAGCGATGCCCTCGGTTTTTGGGTAGTGCTTCCGGCAAGTCGCTCATCACCGAGGGCATCGCTAAGAAGCGATACTCTCGGATGGTCAACCCGCTCATCACTGAGGGCATCGCTCGGAAGCGATACTCTCGGATGGTCAACCCGCTCATCACTGAGAGCATCACGAAGAAGTGATACTCTCAGGGGGACTGCACCGAGGTAGGTGTCATTTTATCGTAACGAGAACGTTGTAATGGTAATTACCCCTATTTTTGCCGGTAATTATTTGCAGCGAAAGGAACTTTTTGCCTGCTCAGAGAGTTTAGGCCGATATTTTGTAACTCAAACATATCACCGGTCGGTAGTCTCCGACATATTTTGCTCGAAAATCAATACGTTAGAATATCAATGAATCGATTAGTACTTCTACTTCTTTCTCTTCTTTTCTGCGCCGCTTCCGGACTCTCGGCGCAGGTCGGTATCATCGTGCAGACCCGCACGCCAATGCCGTCGAAGATCAGCGATTGGCAGCGCGACCGCTCGCTCTTTCAGGTCATTCTTACCAATCCGGCCGGCGGACAGGAATACCGCAATGCGCGTATCTCGTTTGCTATCCGGGAGTTCGGCTCTGAACGCCTGATTGCAAAGTCCAAAGACGACAGTCCGTTTATCCCCCGCTTCACGATCCCCGCCGGCGCTTCGACGACCATTCGCTTCGGTGCGGATATCATCAATGAACAAGCCACTACCATCGACCGCGCGCTTCAAAACACGGTCTCAACGACCAATAGTATTCCCGAGGGGAGCTATGAATTCTGCGTGCGTCTCTTTGATGAGACCGGCAAAGAACTCGGCGCGACCGGCGAAATCTGCCGTTTATTCAATGTGACAATCCCTGACCCGCCATCACTGATTTTACCCGAAAATGCCTCGCTCGTGCCACATAATACACTGCCAAATTTTGTATGGACAGGAGTGCAATCAGCCGGAAATATCATTCGCTACAAGATTAGAGTCGCACCCGTATATTCCGGTCAAAATGAACGCTTTGCAATTGATTACAACCCTGCAATGTATGAGAAAATCACCACCGCAACGTCGATTCGCTACGGACAGGATGGCGCGTTATTCTCGATGTATCCGATGGCGATTGGCTTTGCCTGGCAAGTGCAGGCGCTCAATGAACGCAACGAACCCGCTACGCGCAACGACGGGAAAAGTGAAATTTTTACCTTCCGCTTCGGCGTAAAGAAAGGAACAAGCGATGATACCAATTCTGATACCACTTCTACAGGTAACGACAATGGCAACGGCGGCGGCGGAATCGGCGGCGGCTCCACTACCGGCGGGAAAGATACCTCCTCCACCTCCGGCAGCACTGGTGGAAGTACCCGATTTTCGGTGGTCAAGCGCATTAGAGTCGGAGAATTTACCCTTGCTCTCGACCAAACGCAGACCTGCTATGGTAACTGTACTCTAAGCGGCACCGGGAAAATCCATGTGGCCCTTCTCAATGACTCTATCCCCGTGAATTATTCAGGTATTACCGTCATCAATAAAAAAGGTGAATTCTTCGCAAACGGCGTTGGAAACATCTCTTCTCAATTAAATTCACCCAAAAATCTCACCTTTCAGGCATTGAAATTATCGATTTCCTCGATGACATGGTCGCTTGATAAAGCATCTCTTAACGGTTCGCTTGCCCTCAATTGGGCTGCTCTGCTTCTTGGGAATAGTACGAGCACTGTACCAGTATCTGACCTCGAATTCGCGCCGAATGCTATCAAAACTGCGCTGCTGCCAATTGCGTGGAAGCAAACGGGTACCGATATTGGGTTTGGTTCGTGCTTGTCGCTTGTGTTTGATACGCTTTCGTTTGGTGTGCGCTTGCAATTCAGCGAACCTACCGTGCAGTCCACCCTTTCGGGCGCTGCCGTCATTCCATGTTTACTTTCGGAGAATCAACCGGTTACAGGACGTTTCCGTTTGCCGGTCGATCGCATCAGCAGCGACAATTTACTCCTGACTCTCACCTCCGTCAACATGCAGGACGTACGTATCGGCACGCTCCCGCTCAATTTAACGACATCAACTCTTCTCCTTGACCTTTCGGCGGAGGCAAATTTCCCGGCTGTCTCGACCTCATCGTCGTGTTTTTATAATCCTAGTTGGTCACATCCTCTTTGGCGCGGAATTATTATTCCCACTGCACAGGTACAGCTCAAAATGCCGAGCGGAAGCTTTACGTTTGAGTCGCAGAATCTGCTCTTAGAACCAATTTCGAATGAATTAAAACTGAGTGTGAAGGGTCATGACGGCAAGAATAAAATTCTGAAATACGGTGGATTTTCCATTCTCCTCGACTCACTTTCGCTCGACCTCTGCCAAAGTACCTTACAGCAATTAACCGCCGTCGGCACGCTGCAACTTGCCGCGTCACATCCGAAAGAATGGAACGCGCTCGACTCCATTAAAATCGGTCTCAACTCCGATGCTACGTGGAACTGGCACGCAACGATGCTATCCAAGTCTCCAATTTCACTGCCCTTTGGCACGACAGCTCTCGTACAATTACAAAATGGCGCAATCGGCGAAACTGCTCCCGACGAAGGATATCTCCAATGGTCAAAAGTGCAGATGATGACGCCGGCTGTGAATCCGACTGGCACGGCGCAATTCAGCGTGAAACTCCGCGCATCGAATGGGAAATTCAGCGATAACATTGACTACGCAGCATTACAACTTCAGCCGACTCTGACGGTTGATAATATTCCCTTTACGGCGAATGAAGCGGGTTTTGGAATCATGGACGGCAAATGGTGGTGCGGCTTCAGCGGCAACACAATATTGCCGGATGAATCAGGCATTCAGGGTGTGGAAGTCAAACATGTACGGATAGTTGCCGGTACTCCTCTTACCATTACCAGCGACGCGACACCGGTAAATCTCAGCGTTGGCTCGGCGATGACGTTCAAAGGGAATCTGATGTACGGCGATCTGCCAAACGCCAAATCCCGCGGACTCCACGGTGAACTCACAGCGAATGTACACGCATTCGCAGGACTCACTTTGCCGATGCATGTTACGCTCGGCGCACATCCGGAATCCGGACTCTACTGGAAAGCAAGCGGCGGCGAAATTTTGAATGAAGGAATTGCTCTCACGCCGGAATTTCATCTGCTCGGCGGTGTCGTCGGCGCAGGATGGAATGTGCAAATAACGGGCTATGACTCCAGTGCCGTCGATATTGATGCCAATGGCGGAGTGCTCACGATTCCGAACATTACTCCAAGCAAAAATTCGCCCTTACAACTCAAAGCAG
>JBPOHH010000488.1:0-20869 GCA_052035765.1 Bacteroidota bacterium | reverse complement strand
ACCAGCGATTCTCTTGGACGCTTCCGCATCGACGGGCTCGAGTCGGGCACCTATTCAATCGGTGTGATGGCGCTTGAATATCGTAATATCGTCAAAACCGACATCCGCGTCGGACCGGCACAAAGCGCGAAAATTACCCTAGAGTTACAGCAATGGGAAACCAAGTCCAACGATGTTGTCATTTCTACCAATAAAGATAAGTTTTTTGAAAATAATGAAGATACACGCGTTAGTTCAAATATGCTCTCGCAGGAAGAAGTGCGCCGCGCGCCGGGCGCCGTCGAGGACGTGAGCCGCATGGTGCAGGGTTTACCGGGAGTGGTCACCGCCTCCGACGCCCGCAACGACATCATCGCCCGCGGTGGGAGTCCGTCGGAGAATTTCATCATGATCGACGGTATCGAAGTGCCGAATATTAATCATTATGCCACGCAGGGCGCGTCCGGCGGACCGATTGGTATGATCAATGTGGATTTTCTTCAGGATGTGAATTTCAGTGCCGGCGGATTTGGTGTGAAGTACGGTGACCGCCTCTCGTCGATTATGGATATCACCTATCGTGAGGGCGACAAACATGGTATTCACGGCAAAGTAGATGTCGGACTCGGCGGCGGCGGGATAATTCTCGAAGGTCCGCTGCAAACCGACAAAAGTTCATTTTTAATCTCCGCCCGACGCAGCTATCTCGACCTCATCATCGGCGGCACCGGACTGACGGCTGTGCCGAATTACTGGAATTTCAACACCAAAGCCACCTATATTCTGAGTCAGTCGCACAAGCTGACCTTCATCGGTCTCGGCGGAATTGACGCGATTACCTTTGATGATTTTGGCGCCGAGGACTCTCCGTTTTTGAGTAAACGTACCTACACCGGCTGGCAGGGACTTGCAGGAATTTCGGATAATTGGCTCGTGAGCCCGAATTGTTTTATACGTTCCTCGATTTCTGCTAATGCGTATAATGTTGATTTTCAGCGGGATACGGTGGGGCGCAATCAAAACTACAATCGCGCGCTCGAACGTGAAATCCTCTTCCGTTCGGATATTTCGTATCGTTTTTCTTCGACTGATTTACTCGAGCTCGGTCTCACGGCGAAGTCGATTCAGGCGAAAAATGAACTCTACGATGAACCTGCGACCGATGGTGCAGGTGTGCAGCGTCCCGGGATTTTGCTCGACATGACGACGAACGCGACAAAGGCGGGAGTATTTGGACAATTCACGCATTCATTCTTGGGTGTGCTCGATGTGACTGCCGGTGTGCGGCTCGATTATTTCAGTTACCTCAATTCTCCGGTCGCATTTTCGCCGAGAATTTCGGCGAGCTATCAGGCGACGGAGAATATCCGGTTGAATGTTTCGGGTGGATTGTATGCGCAGGCACCGCCGCTTTTCTGGCTCATAGGGGACAGCCGAAATAAAGATTTAGAATTCATGAAAACGACGCAACTTATTGCCGGTATTGAATATTTACCGGTTGAAGATATCAAGATTACGCTCGAAGTATTCTCCAAAGAATATAAAGATTACCCGACAAGCGTGCTCAATCCGCAGTATTCCTATTCGAATGCGGGCACGGATTATAATCTTATCAATGAATATTTATTACCGGCGAGTACAGGATATGCGCGAGGTGTGGAGGTGTTTTTTCATAAAAAATTGACCGACCGCCTGTATTCGATGATTAATTATGGGTATTCGCAGATTCGCTTTACCGCGCTTGATGGTGTTGAGCGTCCGAGCAGCTTCGATTTTCAGCATATATTTACTCTCATTGGCGGGTATAAATTAATGGATAATTTAGATTTCAGTATGAAATTCCGCTATGGCGGCGGCAGACCAATTACACCGTTCAACACGCAGGTTTCCGAACAAGCCCGCACGGGAGTCTTTGATTTCACGAGGTTTAACAGCGAACGTCTCGACGATTATTATCGACTCGACCTGCGTATAGACTACCGTATTTCCATTGGTGAAGGAATCAACATGCTCGTGTTTTTTGATGCACAAAATGCGACCAATCGCGCTAATATCGAGAATCCGGTGTGGAATGAAAAGACGAATAAAGCTGATCGGATTCTGCAATGGCAGTTCTTGCCGGTGGGCGGAGTGAAGGTGGAATTTTAAGCCGGCATTTCGGCTTCGCTCAATGCCCGGCTGTTGGTATTGGGTTGATTGGATGTGCCGGTATTTCGGCTGCGCTCAATAGCCGGCTGTTGGCATTGGGTTTTGATTGGAGGTGCCGGTATTTCGGCTGCGCTCAATAGCCGGCTGTTGGTATTGGGTTTTGATTGGATGTGCCGGTATTTCGGCTGCGCTCAATAGCCGGCTGTTGGTATTGGGTTGATTGGATAAATACAGGCGTTTCGGCTGAGCTCAATCCACGGCTGTTGGTATTGGGTTGATTGGATGGAGTATGGAGCATGGAGCATGGAGCATGGAGCATGGAGCGTAGCCCAAATGCCCGATCATCAAACAAATACCGAAAAAACGGTCATTGAGCGAAGCCGAAATGACCGTTTTGAAACAAAAAAGCCGCTCTTTTCGGAGCGGCTTTCAGTTCTTTAGCGAACATTACGCTAGTTTCAAGATTGAAAAACAGTATCAATTATTCATTGACGACTGTTTTGAGGGTTTTACCGGGAGCGAATCGTGGAACGTTGCGGGCGGCGATTTGAACTGCCTCCCCGGTGCGTGGATTTTTACCTTGACGTGCGCTTCTTTTCGACACATCGAAGGTACCAAATCCGATCAGCGAGACTGCCTCGCCTTTTCCTAATTGTTCGGTAATAGCGCCTACCATACCGTTGAGTGCTTTTTCACTCTGAGCTTTGGTCAAACCTGACTTTTCAGCAATGCTTGCGACTAATTCCTGTTTATTCACAGATGCCCTCCCTTCAAAAAATTTCTACAATAGTTAATTGCGCCGCAAAATTAGTTTATTTCGTTCCATCTGTCAAGCATTATTTTCATAGAATGTTGATTTCATGCGGTTTTCGGGGATTTATTGATGAATTAAGTCCTTAAAAGTGATTTTTGGGAACATTTCTGCCTTAAAATGCATTTTCCGGTGTGACCAAAGAAGGAGGAGCGTGGATTGAACAGCGTGCTATTTTTAACAAATACGGCGATTTATGAGTGGTTATCGCCGTCGATTTAGTGTTTGTCGCTGTTGATGGTTTCCATAATTGCATTGAGGAGGTGGTAGGACTTCGTGGTATCGGGATCGTCCATACCGCCGAGCTGCATACGGATAGAAAAGGCATTCTGCACCGGAAAGAACGCTGCTCCGTAGTCACCTTTTTCGACTAAGAATTCGGCGAAGGCATGAAAGCTAGCAGCGGTATCGGGGTGTTGATTACCGAGGGACATTTGACGAATGGCAATAGCGCGGCGGAAGCAGTGTTCGGCCTCGTCGTATTTCTCGACCCGAGACAGTAATTCTGCTAATGTCTGCAGGGTATCGGCGGTGGCGGCATGTTCGGTGCCAAGAGTGCGCTCCCGCATCGCAAGTGCCTGCTTGAGGATATCTTCAGCGCCGGTATAATCACCTTTTTCGTAGAGTAATTCACCGAATTCATAGAGTGTAGCAGAATAATTGGGGTGGTGTTCGCCGAGGGTCTTGCCCCACATTGCGAGTAATTGATGATACATCTGTTCGGCTTGTTCATAATTTGCCCTCAACCGCAGAATGAGCGCGACATTCCCCATACTCACCGCCACATCGGGGTGTTCGTCGCCATAGAGTGTTTTTTGGATCTCAAGCGCCCGCCCGCAATGTTCTTCTGCCGCAGCGAGGTCACCCTGACTTCTCAGCAATTGTCCGACATTACTCAAGCTTTGAGCTGTCAGCGGATGATTGGTACCATAATTCATGCTCCGGATCATGAGTGCGCGTCGCAGCAGCGGCTCGGCGGCAGTGGAATTCCCTTTGGCAAAATAGAGCATGCCCATGTCATTGAGATTATGGGCGACGACCGGGTGGAACGAACCATACATTGCTTCTGCGATCGCGAGTGCTGTGCGGAGGAAAGTCTCGGCGTCGAGATAATTCCCTTTTTCGAGCAGGAGTGAGCCGAGGCGATTGAGACTCTCGAGTGTGCCCTGCTCGAGCGTACCGAGATGCTTGTCCCGCAGCATAAGTGCGCGGCGCAGGTAGGGCTCGGCGCTGTCAAAATCGCCGCTGAGCCGGAAGAATTCACCGATTTCACTCATAGCTTTCGCGAGGACAACCGGGTCGGGATGCGTTTTTTCGTAGTGGTGAATACTTTCCCGATAGCTATCGACCATGAGCGTGTGATTACCCACTGCGAGCCAGTACTGGAGTAATTCAAACTTCCTGAGATCGGTATGTAACGTGAGAAAAATCGGCACATTAGCCAGACAGGCGACTAAGCGGTTGGTCTCGCCGGCTTCCATGAGCTGCCATGGTAACTCTTCGCATACTCTCGGCGATACGTCCATTTTTTCAAAACATTCCGCCAGTCGGGCATGCGCCTGCACCTGAAGATAATATTCATCAAGATATCTTTTTGCAACAGCTTTCCGGAGATAGTGATGAAAAAAACTCATCAGACCGGCGCGGCGGAGAATATGATGCTCAAGAGCAACGAGCAAGGATGAGAGGTCCATTCTGCTTGCACCGGAAATCTCAAGTAGTTCTGTTTCCGAGAGCCCACGCCGTGAAGCCCAGAGCGACACCATCACTTTCCGTACAAGCTCGGCGCTGAAGTCGTGCTCAAGTCGCTCAAGGACTTTTTGAAACAGATCCGGAAGATCGACCGCTGAAAGATAGAAATCGATTTGTGTATCCAGTTGCTCGAAATAGCCGAAGATGCGCAGTTCCTCCAGTAATGTCCTGAGGAATAATGGGTTCGATGTCTTCGCATCATGCGCTATATGCGCTTTCTGGCGCGCGGAAAGCGACTTTCCGAATCCGGCGAGATACTTACTGATGAGCATTTCACGTTCTTTTTTGGAGAGCAGCTTGAGCTTCCACTCTGACCATTTCCGGGAGCGCAGAATTTCCAATTCTTCGCTTTCGACAGCCGAGACCACGAGGCGCACATTCGGCGGAATATACTCCGGGAGCCAGCGAAGCTGTTCGGGAACGCCTTGTAATTTATCTAAAGCATCAATGACAATAATCAATCGGTCACGCTGCGCTCGGGCGAGCCAGAGCGGGAATTTTGCTTCGAGCTGTTCGGCAGTCGAGGGCACTTCTTCGCTGATTTCATAGCGTTCTTTAATCTCCGAACACACCCGCCAGATAAAATCGAGGTGGTCATTGCCGGTCGCGGTAAGCCCTATATTATGAAGGATAATAAACGCGCCGGGGTGCGTAGCTGCATACTCGCTCGCCCAATTTGCCAAAAAGGCGCTTTTGCCGCAGCCGGACTCGCCGGTGAGAATAATCGGCGTGCTCAGACCGAGCTCGCAATACCGTGAGAGTGCATTCATCTGCGACTCATTGGGCACATATCCCTGCCGGTGCGCGGCTCCGAAAGCTTCATGAGCAAAGCGTTCTTTGTCTAATTGACCGGGAATTTTATTGGCCGGGAAATGGTGGTTGATGAGTTCTAAGAAGTCCTCCCGAACGGCTTGACCGAGTATTTCGGGAGAGGTGATATGATCACGGATTTCGTGGTCGGTGGCGCGGATTTTATGTTTTAACTCTGCCAATTGCCGCAGAGATTCGGGAGATTCCCGGTCGATGTTTTGAGCGTAGCTCTCGCCGTCGCAGAAGTAAAATATTGCCTTTAATTCCGAGCTGTCCGCTCGCAGTACGCCGTGCATAATTTCTATATCTGTCAAGCTGTGGCGCTCATCGACTGCCTGCATAATCCACGGATAGAGCTGCAATAATTCTTCGTCTTTGGATACATCCTCACGGGTTGGAATCCAGCCGTAGCGATGCCCGAGAATTCCTATAAAAAATGGACGACAACGGTCAATTTCCTCTAAGCATACCTTGAGTACTTTCCCCTGCTCGGCCTCTTCGGCGGTCACCCCCCAGCGGAGGTCTATCTCGGTAAATTCCACCCCGCGCTCACGGCATATCTGCCGTAATCCGGGAAAAACCTTTTTGACCAAATACTCGCGTTCTTCCTGTAAATCTTGAAATGTCGAGGAAATAAAAACGCGGATTTCCGGCGCACGTTCCTGTTGTAGCATCTCGTGTATATGTTCGCGGTAGCCGATAAAAATTCAATAAAAAAGTGTCACCCGATGTTCGGAGACACAGCTTGCCCCCTCAGGCATATCCGATGTGCAAAATTACACAAGTTCACAGCTCCGACAATACTCCGTCAAATCGAAACGATCAATTTCAAGTCAGGTATTCTTCACAAATTTAGCTTTCGTACCTTGATTGTCGAAGCCATGTGTTATTTTGCATATTATTTATCAATGCTTGGTTCATATTTTTGAGGAAGTCATCAATGAAACTTTTTTCCATTCAACGAGTTGCGCTCTTCGCTTGTGCGGCTATGGCGCTTCTTTCCTGCAATAAATCCAATAATACGGTGCAGGAGCAGGCAGTAGGCAGTAAGCCCGAAAAAGGCGACTGGATAATCATTCATCAGCTCAGCGATCCCGAGGGTCTTAATCCTATTACGACCTCCGATGCCGGCGCCCGGAATGTGTTTTCGAAGATTTTCGAACCTCTCCTGGATGTCGATTATGCTACCGGAGAGCTCACTCCTAATGTCGCTGCCGCTCTGCCGACCCTTTCCCCGGATCACCTGACATACACCTTCACCCTCAAAAAAAACGTTACCTTCTCCGACGGCAAGCCACTTACAGCAAAGGACGTTATATTCTCTCTCAAGGCAGTGAAGAATCCCCTTCTCATCGATGGTGCCGCTCTTCGTAATTATTACGAATCGCTCGTCGAGGTGACAGCGCCGGATGATTATACTGTCATCATGACGCTCAACAAGCCCTATTTCATCGCCGATGCGGTACTTGGAAATAATGTGCCTGTATTCCCAAAACATATCTTTGACCCGAAAAACCTCACCGACGGCTATAGTTTCGCCGAGACCAATTCCCTCGAAAAAGCGCAGGCAAATGCCTCGATGAAAGAATTTGCCGAATGGTTCGGCGCAGCAGAACGGAAACGCGATGTGAAGACCATCGTCGGCAGCGGTCCGTATATTCTGGAAGAATGGCGCACCGGCGAGTCAATCCGCCTCAAGCGGAATGACAAGTACTGGAACGGCTCCAACAATCCGAATACCGTCTCATATCCCGATAAACTGGTCTACAAGACCGTCAACGACCGGAACACCGCCCTTACCACTATGAAAAACGGCGACTTAGACTTTATCGAATACATGCCGCCGAAGCTGTATGTCGAATCACTCGATACGACGGCGGTGCCATTTCTCAAAAAAACAAGCTATATCTACCCTGTGTATTCCTATATCGGCTGGAATGCCGCACGTCCAATCTTTGCCGACAAACGCACCCGTCAGGGACTCTCGCACCTTGTCGATCGCGATCGTCTGATCAAGTCCATCGCGCTTGGATTTGCGACACCGACAAGCAGTCCGGTGGATTTCCATCGTCCGGAATTCGACAAAGACCTGCCGGTATATGATTATAATCCAGAGAAATCCAAAAAGTTATTCGCCGAAGCCGGATGGAATGACAGCGACGGTAATGGTATCTTAGACAAAGTAATTGACGGCAAAAAAGTCGAGTTCAGCTTTACGTTTATGGTCAATCAAGGCAATGAAATGCGTCAGAATATCGCGATTATTCTTCGTGATGAATTCAAAAAAGTAGGAATCGACGTGAAAGTACAGCCGATTGACTGGTCGGTGTTTTTGGAGAATTCCAAAGGTCATCAATTCGATGCGTATATTGGTGCATGGGTGCAGGATCCACAGCCGCCGGATTTATTCCAACTCTTTCACTCATCACAAATTGCAAATCGCGGCTCGAATTATGTGAGCTTTAATAATAAGCGCGCCGATGAGCTCATCGAGAGCATCCGCCTCGAATTCGACACCCAAAAGCGCACGGCTATGCTCAAGGAATTACAGCGTGTAATCAGCGACGAACAGCCCTATACGTTTTTGTGGAATATTGTCAATCCTGCCGTGCATCACAAGAGAATCCAAGGGGTTAAATTCTATATGCCGCGTCCGGGATACAATCCGAACGAGTGGTGGGTGCCTAAAGGCATGCAAAAGTATAATTCACCGAATTAATTCTGATTGTTTATTCGTTTGATGAGCTGTTCGATTGTTTTGTTATTGGCTTGAATATTTGTTCTCTTTCTAGATATGCTCCAACGTACTGTAATACTTGCCTTTCTGATGATGAGTGCTGTCGCACAGGCGCAGCAGCCGAGCAGTCCGCCGCCGCTTGAATTGCCGGATATTGTCATCAGCGGGAAAGAAAAAATCGATATTCCTGCCGGCACAAAGCAAATGCCCGAGAAGCCGAAACCGCTGAGTAAAAAAGAACTTGACTCGCTCAATTCTCTCGAAAAGCAGCCGGCGCTCCTGCTCTCGCTCGGTAATTTACACGATAATCTGCCAAAGAAAGAGTTCGCCCGCGGCTATGTCCGCGGTGAGTTCGGACAGTATATCTCGCCGATTATCTCCGCAGGATATGGTACGGAGTTCGGCGGGTACAAGCTCAATGCCCTCGCCGGCTACGCCGCAAGCAGCGGTCATGTCGATAATGCCGAATTCTCGTCTATTAATGCGCATCTGAATGCTGATTATATTGCGCCGGATAAGTTTGTGTTTTTTGGCGGCAGCAAAACAGAGACGACCTTCGACTTCGCGCGAAAAAGCTATAATTTATATGCACTTTCCTCAGCTCCACCCGAGCGAACGACGACTGATTTTTCGGCGAAAATCGGTGTACAGGGCGAGTATAACGGATTCGGCTACTCCGCGGGCGGCGCCTGGACCGGGCTCGGCCTCACGAGCAGCAATCGCACTCTCTCCGACAATGCGCTCAGCGGACAGGTCAGTGTGCAGCAGAAGTGGAACGAAGCCGTTGTCGGTGCGCGCGTGCTGCTTGATTTCCATACTTTTGATGGACGTGCGGTAAATTTCATGGAGGCAGGCGGGTTTGGGGAATATATGATTAATAATTGGACTCTCAGCGGACTCCTCGGCCTGCAGACAGCCAATACATCGGCGGATATCACCCAAGGCGGCGTGCATGTTGCGGGCAAAGCTGAATACCGACTGAGCCCGCTGTTTACGTTTCGCGGGGAAGTGTCTTCAGGTCTCGGGAATAACAGTTTCAGAGATATGATCCTCCGGAATCCGTATATCTCCGATTCTGCGGAAATTAATTTTACACGAACGCATATTCTGACACGCGCCGGTGTGCTGTATCATCCGACAGAGGCATTCACTCTGACAGCGAGCATGGAATACAAGATTCGTTCGAATACACCGCTCATGCTCTCGACCGCAGGGGGCACTTTTATTCCGTTCTATGCCGAAGTCTCGCAGATGCAATTTATGACAGAGCTGGCATGGAGCTTTACCCCCAAAGACAACCTAACATCAAATTTATCAATTACTTCTGCAAATCTTACGGAACATTCATCCGCTTCTGTGCCCTATCTTCCTGCCCTGCTGCTGACCGGGCAATGGCACCGAACATGGTCTGAGCAAATTGGCACACAAATTACGGTACACTATACGGGTACTCGTCAGGCCGATACAGCAAAAACGCGTGAACTCAGCGGTTTTGTGATGCTCTCTCTCCGCGGTGAATATATGTTTTCTGCGCAGGCAAGAGCATATCTGCGCCTTGAGAACCTGCTCAACTCCTCTGTTTTTCTGTGGGATGGCTACAAAGAACGGGGAATATTTTCTGCTATAGGAATTGAATGGCAATTATAGTTCTGCTGCCTCTGCAGCGGCAGCATGGTAATTGAATATCGTAGGAGGACTTACAATGATAATTGATGACAATAATCCGTCAAACGGTGATTTTGATGACGATGACTCGTTTTCTCTTGAAAATTTAGAGAATTATCCCGGAGACTTAGCTACATTTATTGATGTCAATCCTTCAGCTAAGGATGCAGACAAAACTGCTGCACCTGAAGATGTACCCCAACTGCCTATGAACTCAGACTCTCCTATGAATGATGACAGCTCGTTTCATGCAAATGTACGCGCATTCGAGACAGAGAGCGATACTGCATTCAACGCAGAAATACCGACCGAAGCATCAGAGGATACCTCCCCCGAAGAAGAAATCGATACCGATGATTTTGTGCGGCAATTACAAGCGGATTTAGAACGTTCAAAAGCCAAAAAAGCAGCGCAGTCATCTCAGACAGCATCGATACCGGCGGCAGAACCTGTTAAGAAAGCTGAATTTACCTCTGTCGACGACCTCACCGGAACCGAAGAGATTGACTTGTCGACCATAGCTGCTCATCATCCGTCTACCTATCGACAAATGGAAGAAGCAGCCGAAGAAGCACCCGCCTTCGAAGAGCTTCCCGAAGAAGCAGACTCCGGCTATTCCGGTTACGCACAAATGGCGGCAAGTATGTCCGCAGAGCAGCCCGCAGAAGCGCCGAAGCCAGAGCCGGCGGCAGCACCAAAGAAAGAAAAGAAGAACCGCAAGCCGCTCTATATGGCAGTAGCTGCCTGCGCTGCCCTGCTGGCAATCGGCTTTGGCGGATATTCTCTTTATCCTATGATTTCTCAAATGTTTGGTTCGCACCCGCCCACCGAAGCAGGTCATGCCGACACCACCAAAAAGCACTCTTCGACTATTGCCCACGACACCCATGAGGAGCATCATGAAGCAGCCGATAGCGTCGCAGCCGATACTCATACCGATACCGCTCAGCATCAGGAAGACGCACACGAGGAAACGAAGCCCGCTCAGCATGAAGAAAGTCATGCTCCCGAGCCTACCCACGCAACCAAAGCACCGGCTCACGAAGCAGTGAAGCATGAAGAGCCAAAGCATGAGACTCCAAAACATGAAGAACCAAAGCATGAGACTCCAAAGGTGACGCCTCCGGCACCGGAACCGAAAAAAATTGCAGCGGCAAAGCCCCCCGCCCCCAAGCCGGCAGCAGTCAAAGAAGTCAAGCCACCGACGATTGCCCGTAATAACAATGCGCCGTCAACGTCAGAGGCAAAACCTCAAATTTACACGGTGCAGGTTTATTCCTCACCGTCGAAAGACGATGCAGATGAACGCCTTACACGACTCAAGTCCCGCAATGCTACGAATGCTTCGATTAGCGAACAAATGGTACGGGGACAAAAATGGTACCGTGTACGTTTTGGAGCATTCACAAGTCGTGATGAAGCCGAGTCGGCAGCGAAAGAATTGGGGTTTACGCAGTGTTGGATAGATAGAGTTCGTTAACTACTATAATTAGCAGCAGATTATGCACCAAATTCCGGACCCACCTTCGGGGATCAAGATAGTTATTCCATGGGACAAATTTACAGCCCGCGGCTTTGGGATAGCCACGGCGCTGGTACTGCTATTACTACTTATTGGGATGTATGTTGATATTCATGTCGAGCCCTATCAATATCCCAAGGAAGAGTCCACTCCGATTACACTCCTGAATTTAGGCAAAGGAAATGGAAAAGGAAGAAGTAAGGGAAATTTGACCCCGGAAGGACCAAAACGTGGCGGTCCACAGACCAAAAACATACTCGAAGATGCATCGACGAGTGCAGCGACAAGAACCAAAACACCCACCAAAACAGATATTACCCAAAGTAACAACATCAAGCCCGTGAAGCTTGCCTCATCCGAGAATCCATCTAAGCACCAGAGCGATACACCGGCAGACAAAAGTGTTGGCGCCAAAAACGGCTCAGCGACCGGCACCGGACTCGGCGAGACCGGCACCGGCAAAGGCAAAGGCGAGGGACTCGGTGATATCGACTGGGGAGGTGGAGGCAATCGTACGGTGCTCAATAAATACATTCCACCCTTTCCTCCCGGAGCGAGTTCTGCACAAATCCGTATCCGCTTTACGGTATTACCCGACGGCACCGTCGGTCAGATGATCCCGATGCAAAAAGGCGATCCTCTTCTTGAGCGTGCGGCAATGAATGCACTCCGCCGTTGGAAATTTAATCCTATCGCCGGTGATGTGGTCATGACCGGTATTATTCCATTTACTTTCAAGCTCGACTGATGAATAGTGCAGGTATGATTGATTTTATTACGACATTGCCTCCGTTTGCACAAGTCATACTCGGTGTCATTGTTTTGGGAATTGTCTTTGCCATTGCCCGACGATTGGTAAAATTTGCGCTCTCTCTTGCTGCGCTGGTGATACTCGGACTGGTGATATTCCGCCTGGTGCAACAGTAACGGCATTCGCAAGATTTCGATTCCCCTTCTCTGACGAACGCATTCCGAGCTGCTGCATTCCACGATTACCCCCAAAGCTCCATCCTGATGAAAATCCTTATTGTTACGCCTCATACACTTCGTGCAATCATCTGTGCTACCCCTGCAATCAATGCAGTACGCAGGCAGTATCCCAACGCGCACATCACGCTCCTGACAGCAGCAATCGGACGGGAAATTTGCCCGGCAGGCACAATAATCGACACCCATATCGAGCATGAGCGCTACCGCACCACCACCGGTCGGGCACGCTTACTCTCCCTCATCCGCAAGCAGAAATTCTCTCTCGTAATCAATTTTGAGGAAGAATCAAAAAGTTCGGCGCTCCTGACCATCCTCAGCGGCGCGCGCATGACAGCCGGCAGAGTCACCAATTTTTTCGGAAAATTCTACACCAATCCTACACCACACGCAGAATCAATAGCACGCTCGCCGTATTCTCCTTATTTGGAAGTAATTGAGCAGCTTGACATTCGCTCGTCTGACTGCCTGCCGGTCATCTATCGGAGTGACCGTGACAAGCGCATGGCACGTGCGTATTTCGACAAGCATGGACTGTATAAAAAAGCGACCCTCGTGCTTGCGCCGACATCTCGCTCGCCGCTCCACTGCTGGTTACCGGAAAATTTCGCACTCATTGGTCGGAAATTTCTCTCAAAATACGGTGGGAAGGTGCTTATTACCTGGTCGGGCAGCGGGCTTGGCATAGCGCAGGAAGTGCAGAAGCTCATCGGCGAGCGGGCGATAGTCTGCCCCAAAACATCCATCGGAGAATTTGCTGCATTGCTTGCCGAAGCGGGCGTGCTGGTGTGCCATGATTCGAGCGCATCGGATATCGCACTTTCCGTGCAAGTACCTGCAGTGATAGTAAATACACCGACCGGAAGCACTCCGAATACTGCACTGCAGATAGGAGTACCCGGCATACGACTGCATTATCAGGCGCAGCAGCCGGCAAGTGATATGCAGGACGACGATAGAGCCGCTCAACTTGTGACCATTCATCCCGATCGCGTATGGGAAGCCGTCGAGAATATATGGCGTTGCAATTATTATTGACCTTCCCCCGGCTTCTTTTGTAAAAATTCAAATTCATTGGTTGATTTATGGTTATTTTTGCCGTATTCGCGCACAGTAAACAGTTAATTTATTCATACAATCACCTGATAAAGGAAATCAAATGTCGTATTCAATTGGTGTAATCGGAACAGGTTACGTAGGTCTTGTGAGTGGTACATGTTTTGCCGAGAGCGGAAATACCGTTCTCTGTGTCGATATCGATGCAGCGAAAGTAGAAAAATTACAAAATGGAATCCTCCCGATTTATGAGCCGGATTTAGATCATCTGTTAGAACGAAATATCAATAAAAACCGCCTGCATTTTACCACCGACCTCGCCCAAGCTGTTCATCAATGTCCGATTTTATTTCTATGCCTGCCTACCCCGCCGGACGAAGACGGCTCGGCCGACTTGCAGTATGTGCTGCAGGCAGCGGCAGATATAGCCCATATTATCGAGCGTGACGGTATCGCAGGACCGAGAATTTTGGTGAATAAAAGCACTGTTCCCGTCGGCACGACCGAGAAGGTACGTTCGGTCGTCCGTGGTATCACATCGGTGGATATTGAAGTGGTGAGCAATCCTGAATTTTTGCGTGAAGGCTTTGCAGTAGAAGACTTTATGAAGCCCGACCGTGTGGTCGTCGGCACATCGAGCAAGTACGCGGAGGACACCATGCGCGACCTCTACGAGCCGTTTGTCCGCAGCGGGAATCCTATTTATGTCATGGATGAAAAAAGCGCTGAAATCACCAAATATGCAGCCAACAGTTTCCTCGCGATGCGGATATCCTTCATGAATGATTTATCAAATTATTGCGAAGCAGTGGGAGCAGATATTGAGAATGTACGCATCGGTATCGGCTCGGACTCGAGAATTGGCAAACGTTTTCTCTTCTCCGGTATCGGCTATGGCGGCAGCTGCTTCCCGAAAGATGTCAAAGCGCTGATTCATTCGACTGATATGGCGGAGAAGCCGCTCAAGATTATGAAGGCGGTGGAAGAAGTAAATCATTCACAAATTGAACGCTTTACCAATCGAATCATCGACCGGTTCGGTTCGGTCGCCGGCAAGCATTTTGCACTTTGGGGTCTTGCCTTCAAGCCAAACACCGACGACACGCGCGAGGCGCCTGCGTTTACGATTATCGAGCGACTCCTGAGCGAGGGTGCGACGGTCTCGGCGTATGACCCGGAGGCAATGGAGAATACGAAACGCGTGTTTGGTGAGAGAATATCGTATGCGGCATCGGCGCAGGAAACGCTCGCCGGAGCGGATGCTTTACTTATCGCGACCGAATGGAATGAATTCCGCAAGCCGGATTTAGCGGCGGTCAGGAATGCACTGAGCGAACCGATTATTTTTGATGGTCGTAATCTCTATGAATTACACACAATGGAAAATGCGGGATTTGAATATCACAGTATCGGTCGACGGACGGCTATTCCGAAGCGGTGATTATTCGCCATTGTTTTGTAGGAGTCGTCTATATTGACCATAGAAAGCGGAGAAAGTAAGCAATAGACACTTTGGCATATTTTTCGTGGAACTTCCGGCAGGGGAGTTTCACATTCATTGTAATTATATCGTAAAGGATATCATTTATGTCTGATGACAAGAATCAAAATGATGGTGGTGCTCCCAAGAAAAAATCTTCGCTGATGACCGGTATTATCGCCGGTGTATTAGTTGCGGTGGTCTTTGCAGTCGGTATTTTTATCGGAATTAAAGTCTTTGGCGGGTCGTCGCATGAAGCGGGCAAAGAAGACCCCAAGAAAGAAAAAACCGAAAAGCACGCAGCAGATGCTGAGGAAGAAGAAGAGGATGATTCAAAAAACCGGGTCGTTAAGATTGTCGTACCGACGAAAGAAGACTTAGTCTTTAGCCCGAAGGGTGCTCCGAATCGCTTTGTCGTCGTCGCACTTGGCTTTGAAGTAGATGACGAGGCGGCAAAAGAGAAAGTCGATAAAGAATTAATGCTCCCGATTATCAGCGATGTACAGCGTAAATTACGTTCGTATACCGTCGATGAATTACAGAGCCAAAGCTTGCAGGACTCTCTGCCGCTGATATTAAAACGTGAAATCAAGCCGTATTTCCATGAAATAAAGCTCCGGAATGTTTACTTGTCGAAGTTCCTTATTCAATAGGCACTTCATGAAATAGCAACCATACAAATTACCCTTATGGCAGACGTACTTTCGCAAAATGAAATCGACAGTCTCTTATCCGAGATGTCCACCGGTAGGGTCGATGTCGATGATATCCTGCAGGGGCGCGGCATTCGTTCCTCGGATGTCGGGACGTATGACTTTCGCAGGCCGAACCGTATCTCCAAGAATCAGGTACGTACCCTCCAAAACGTTCATGAGAATTTCGCCGAAATCTTCGGCTATTACCTTGTATCCAAGCTTCAGACCGTCGTCTCCATCAGTGTTACCTCCGTTGACCAGTTATTCTATTCTGAATTTATTCTGTCCATTTCCAATCCGAGCTGTATCTATGTCTTTGATATTGAAGGCACAGACGGTTCGGGTATTCTCGAAATCAGTCCTCAGCTAGCGCTCTCCATCGTCGAGCGCCTTTTGGGCGGCAATACCGAGACAGCCCGGAAGCCGCGGACTATTACGCCGATTGAGCAGGCGGTAATGCGGGGAATTATTGAGCATGGGCTCGGTGATTTACGAACTGCGTGGAGGTCAATTGCTGATCTTACGTTTCAGTATTCGAGATTAGAGACCGAGGCGGATTTCGTGCAGATTGCCCCCTCGTCCGAGATTGTGGTCATTGTGTCGTTTGATGTTAATGTCGGTATCCATTCCTATTTAATGAATTTATGTTTTCCGACCTTCCCGCTTGAAGACGTCTTGACCCGCCTCAACCGCCAGCAGATTGCAACTCTTGGCTCACAATCGAATCACCGGATGCGCGAGAATGTATCGGTGATGAAGCAACAGATATCGCATACGCATTTGCCGATTGTCGCCGAGCTGGGTAAGTCCGCCATCACGGTGGAAGAATTGCTTAAGCTTAAAGTAGGCGATGTATTGCGTACAAATACCCATATTGATCAGGAAATTGAAGTCACCATCGACGGTAAGCGAAAGCTCGCTGCACGTCCGGGCACTTCCGACGGAAAAAAAGCAATACGTATCATTCGTCCGCTCACTGAAGATGATTTATTCGAACAAGATATTCTCTACAAAAGGAAGTAACAGCCATGACCCAAGAAGAAATTGATGCCCTTCTCAAAGGCGGTGAAATTGGTGAAGCTATGGAAAGCGGTACCGGAATTGAAATAGATTCTCCGGCATTTCCGGATTTGCCATCGGTAGAAGAGACAGCCGATCAGGCTATTGCCGGCGACTCTAAGCTTTCACTTCTCTACGACTTACAGCTACCCGTCTCAATTGAGCTTGGCAGGACGAACATGCTCATCCGTGATATTTTACGCCTCGGTCGGGGTTCGGTCGTCGAATTCGACAAGCTCGTCAGCGAGCCGGTCGATGTCCTTGTAAATGGTAAAAAAGTCGCCGAAGGCGAAGTCGTCGTCGTCGATAAACACTTTGGTATTCGTATTACGACCCTTGTTGATCCTACGGATCGACTCCGGAACTTAAAACGATAATTCTCAACACACCGCCCCAAGGGAGCCCCCCATGATAGATGAAAATCTCCTCCATGCCTTTCTCACACTCATGCTTTGCGTACTCGGACTCGGCGTCGTGCTCTTTATCGTCAAGCGCTATTCGGCGAAAATTGCACCTCACAAGCAAACGGTTGATATGAAGATACTTGGGCGGCTACCGCTCCAGAAAGCAAATATTTATACTATTCAGGCAGGTGAGCGGACACTTATCATTGGTACCACCGATCATTCGATTACGACACTCGCAGATATTACTCCGGCTACGTCCATGACTCCTTCGCTCCCTGTGCCGGCCGCAGCTGCGCAAACCTCTACGGACAATTCCCCAATCGACCCTACGGCAGACAACCTCTCATTTGCTGCATTTCTCCAGAGTATTTCTCATCGCAGAAAAAATTAACTCTCCTGTCACGGCAGAATAGTTCTACCTTTGTATTGGCTGTCGAAGAACTATGCGCATGTAATTCAGTGAATCTGTATACCAGCACAGCAGCATGTCGAGCCGGTCGTAGTCTGTACCTTGTGCCTAACCCTGCCCATACTCTAGACCTTCTTCCGTCTTCGGACACCGGCTGTCTTGCCCTGCGGACTGCAATTCGTGCCATCGGTGAAGCGCAGGCACATCATGCGTAGGTAGAATGGCGTATTTTTGTGTAATATCATGTGGTTTTGCAGGTATGAAAGCTGTCTTCATTCAGCCGTCCGTTACATTCGATGTTTAAATTCCATCCGATGCAACTAATAAAAGTAACCTGCGTTATAGCCGCCCGACAAAGGGGTGTTTGCCTGCCTACAGCCGATAAATTCACGAACTGTACAATTACTTAAGGATCAATGATGAAAATTGTTTATGTATTTCTGTGTATGGCACTTAGCTTTTCGCTTGCCGCTTCCTCCCTCAGCGCTCAAACCACCGGTGCTGGTATCATTTCCTACTCGCTCAACGATTGCCTCAAAGTGGCTTCTCAGCAGAATTTCGATGTCCAGATTGCGAATGCACAAATTCAATCAGCGGCTGCGGATGTCCAAAGCGGATTCGGACAATTCCTGCCGACGCTTAATTTCAATATGGGGTATAATCGCCGTCTCAACCTCGACGGTGGCGGACAGGTGAATGTGCCGGGCGGCTTCTCATCGCCGGCGAATTATTACTCTATGAACCTCGGCGCTCAGTATATTATTTTTAACGGCTTCTCCCGTGAAGCGAACTACAGCCGCGCACAATCGACCCTCACCTCCCTCGAGCTCAGCACACAATCCGTATCCCAACGCACCAAGCTTACTATATGGCAACAGTTTATTTCAATTCTCAAAAACGGACAAATCGTCAAGGCAAGACGCGAAAATCTCGAACTCGGCATCAATGAACTCAAGCGCGCCAAAGCACGCCAGGAAGCAGGCGTGACTCCCATCGCCACTGTTTACGCGCAGGAAGCCGATAACGGCTCCCGAGAGCTAGAACTCGTCCAAGCGGAGAACCAAATGAACCTCGCTAAAGCCAACCTTCTGACGACGATGGGACTTAACCCTGCAGCTGATGCCGATTTTCTCGAATCGAGTCTTGCCAATGATATCACAGACAAAGATATCGCAAGCTTCCGTCTGGAAGTAGGAAGCATGGATGCAGCTATCAGCCATGCCATAAACAAGCGCCCGGATTATGCCGCCGGTAAGTCCCGAATTCAAGCGGCAGAGTCGACCCTCGAATCGTCACGCAGCGGACTCTATCCCACCCTCTCGGCAAGTGGCGGATGGTCCTGGGCAAATAGTCAATTTGATAATTTCAGTCAATTCGGCAGCACATCCGTAGGGCTGAATCTCCGGGTGCCTATTTTTGAGAATTTCCAAACGAATGCGCAGTCGGAGTCGGCGCTGTTGCAGGTAAAGCAGCGTCAGTTCGAACAGTTGCAGACCGAGCAAACTATTAAATCTCAGATTCAGGCGGCATTTTTGACGCTGTCAGCTGCAGAAAAACAGCTGGAAATTACTGCTCGAACGATAAAATCTGCCGAACAAAATTTCAGCAGTGCTAAAGAACGTTTTGCCGTCGGTGCTGCGAGTGTAACGGATTATTTAACTGCCAATACGCAACTTATTACCGCCAAAATTAATCGTATTTCTGCAGTATATAATTACTTCGAATCACAGTCACAGATGCGCTATGCCCTCGGGGATTTATAATCCAAGCGGCGGCAATTTACAACAAAAATATTTTCTATTTCATTGTTTATAAAAGGGTTAGTCATGTCTAAGAAAAATTCCAAAGCAAAAGTTATCACGTGGATATTGATTGGCGTAGTGGTCATTGGCGGTGTCGCCACGGCAATTATCGCCTCCAAGCGGGACAACGGTACGATGGTAACAACCGAAAAAGTCAGCCGTCGGAATATCACGCAGATTGTGTCGGCAATTGGTAAAATTCAACCTGAGACAGAGGTCAAAATCTCATCTGAGGCAAGTGGTGAGGTGGTGTTTTTGGGAGCAAAAGACGGCGATACCGTCAAATCCAATCAAGTACTTGTGCGTATCAAGCCCGATTTGATCGAGACACAATTAGAGCAATTTGAGGCATCGGCACGGTCATCTCAAGTGGCAATTGATGCTGTCAAAGCAGAAGTATCGCGTACGGAAGCAGACCTCAAGCGCATCTCAGAGCTCTACAAGAAAGAATTCGCTTCCCGCGAGGAATTTGACCGTGCGAAGTCTAATTTTGAGCAGGCACAATCACGCTATCAATCCTCTATTTCCGACTACAACCGCGCCGTATCGGCTCTCAAACAAGTCAAAGTACAGGCAACCCGCACGACGATTTTTGCGCCGATGAACGGCGTCGTCACCTCCCGCACCGTCGAGCTCGGCGAAAAGGTACTCGGTACCGCCCAAATGCAAGGCACCGAAATGATGCGTATAGCCGATTTATCAGTCATGAACGCACTCGTCGATGTAGACGAAAATGATATAGTAAATGTAAAAATCGGCGATACTGCCCGCGTCACCGTCGATGCACTTCCCGACAAATCAATTAATGGAATCGTCATCGCAATCGCTCACTCTGCTAAAGTCAACAAGCTCGGAACTCAAGACGAAGTCACGAATTTTCAGGTCAAAATCCGTATCGTCGATAATGACGCAAAGCTCCGTCCCGGAATGAGTTGCAATGTCGATATCGAAACCGAAACACATACTAACGTTCTCTCTGTTCCCCTTCAATCTGTGACCGTCCGCGACACGGCTCTCAATTCATCACCGGATGTAACTCAAAGCAGACTTCAGGATGTCAATGCCGACAAAAACAGACGGGCTACAAAACGTCCTCCTGCCGTGGTATTCCTCAATAATGACTTAAAAGCAAAAATGGTACGGGTTGAGACAGGTCTCAGCGACCGCGGCTATATCGAAATCAAGAGCGGCTTGAGCGAAAATGACGTCGTCATCAGTGGCAGCTTCCAGGCCGTGAGCCGTGACCTCAAGGATGGCACGGTCATTACTATCGATACTGCGCAAAAGACGAAGTGGAAAAAAGAGTAGAGAATTCATCAAATACATACCCCACGGTTTCAACCGTGGGGGGACGTGTTGGTGTATGATACATTCATCCTCCCCAAGATTGAAATCATGGGCTAAGTTTTTATCATCTTCCAATTCCTCAAAATTACATTCAGTTGTACATTATTACATCTGCTAATTTTGGCAAGTAATTGAACACTTATAATTTTGGCAAGTAATTGAACACTTAAATTTTGGCAAGTAATTGAACACTTATAATTTTG
>JBPOHH010000455.1:0-4049 GCA_052035765.1 Bacteroidota bacterium | reverse complement strand
TTTTAAAATTTGATGTAGTCATTTGGACGACGCTAGCGTACACGAAAAATAACCACTACCAAAATATGGTCGTTGAGCGTAGCCGAAACGACCGTTGTTTGGTGTTTTAAAATTTGATGTAGTCATTTGGACGACGCTAGCGTACACGAAAAATAACCACTACCAAAATATGGTCGTTGAGCGTAGCCGAAACGACCGTTGTTTGGTATTTTTTTAAAATTTGATGTAGTCATTTGGACGTCGCTGGCGTACACACGAAAAATAACCACTACCAAAATACGGTCGTTGAGCGTAGCCGAAACGACCGTGATTATTCATTATCTGAACCATTATGAACGAAAAAATCAACGCCATCATCATCGACGATGAAGAGAATTTTACCGCTGCCCTTGAAATCCTTCTCCGTAAGCACTTCCCGAAAATTAATATCGTTGGTAATGCTATTTCCGTAGCCTCCGGCGTGGCGATGATCACAACGTACAAGCCGAAGCTCGTGTTTCTCGATATTAATCTACCGGACGGATTAGGATTTGACATACTGTCGAAAACTTCCGAACTCTCGTATGAAATTATCTTTACGACGGCTTACAATGAATTCGCCTTACGCGCATTCGAAGTGTCGGCTTTGCATTATCTGATGAAGCCTATTACCGTCGAAAAGCTCCGCGATGCAATTGAACGATATGAGAAGGCACACGAAAAAGACTACTTTGATGAAAAACTCAAGATTCTCAAAGAAAGCCTGGTCGATAAACCACAGCGAATACTCTTACCTACCTCCGATGGAATGAGTGTCTTCAATATAGCCGATATCGTCCGATGCGAAGCCGACAGCAATTACTCCTTCGTTCACTTCAATACCAAACACAAAGTACACCTTTCAAAGCCCCTGCAATATCTCGATAAAATACTCAACGAACTCGACTTCGTACGCATACACCACAAGCACCTCGTGAACCTTCGCTATATGAAAAAATATAAAAGCGGCCGCAAACCATACATTCTCCTCTCCGATAACACCGAGCTCCCTATCTCCGAAACCTACAGCACTGCCTTCGCCGAGCACTTAAAGCACTTTGCCAAGTCCTACTAAGAGCAGGTCTGATAGATTATTATCCTGCTTTAGACAAGGAAATACCCGAGTTATACATTAGTATCCGGCAAGAACTCATTATCACCTTGTGTGGTAATGAATTAGCGGTATTTTTGTTGTGTACTTAACAGTGGTATTTTTACAACATAGAGGAGGTGTTAATCATGGCGAATGTCAAACCGGATGTGGAAAGTGATTTTCAAAAGAAAATTGCAGAAAAACTATCAACAGTATTTGAAGCTACAATTAAAGATAAAGAGGAATACTATCGAAGTAATCCGAATAAAATTCCAACTCGGAGCGAAGTCAAGGCAATAATATCTGCCTGCGCGTATAAAAATGCTGCAATCACAGGTAGTCTTGCATTGATTCCCGGACCATTTGGACTCGTTGCTGCTGTCCCTGAAATCTATCTGATTATAAAGAATCAAATAGCTATGGTGTATGATTTAGGAATTGCGTATGGACAGGGGAAAGTCTTAAAGAAAGAAGTACTTATGTATATTGTCGTCAGTGCTATGGGTAATGCAACCGGTGCATTGGCAGTAATGCAGGGTAGTAAATTGCTAATTAAGAGATCCAGCTTAGGTGTGATGCAACAGCTGATTAAAAAACTCGCTGGTTCAATTGCTCAAAAACTTCTTAAGTCATCGGTTGTACGATTCTTACCGCTGCTTGGTGCGGCTGTCCTTGCGACGTGGACAAAAATATCCACGACATCGATTGGGAATAAAGCGGCTGAAATATTCGAACGAGAGATTGAGTATGATGATAGTTCTGAAAATACCGATGGAGCACCTGAATCACCATCAAGTGAGGTCGTATTCAGTGATGTAGAAATTGAAAAAGAAAGGATACTCTGTTTAATCGCTCTGATAAAAGCTGACGGACAGATTGCGGATGAAGAGCTCGAATTTATCAAGCCGGTAATCGATGACTTGGATGTTTTAAAAGCAGAAAAGCTCACCTTGCTAAATCTAATCACAAGTAAAGATAAGGTCACGTATAATCTTGAAGCATTTAAGAGTAATCCAAGTGAAGCAATTCAGCTTATGATTGAATTAGTCGCTCTCGCAAAAAGAGATAGTGAATTCCACCCCTCCGAGAAATTCCTCATCAAACAAATTGGCAAACAATTGAATTTTTCAGAATCTGATATTGCGGATTTACTCTAGTCAGAACAACGTAACTATTTATTCAAAAAGGAAATTATCATGAGCTTATTTAACTTGGTCAAAGATATTACCAAAGAGGTAGTAAAAGATATGTCAAAAGATGATTGGGTGAACCTCGGTACTATGGGTAAAGATGCGGCAACTAAATTATTTAGTAAAGGAAATAACAAAGCGACCGAAATCAAACAACTTTCGAATCATTCTCCCGCTGATGAATTACCTCAAACGGACGATGAAGTAAAGCAAAACGAAGAACTCTATCTTGTCGTACTCTCCGAAGCTAAAGAAGCCGGTGAAATTAGTGAACCAATCAGAAAGTACATTGACAGAAAGAGGGAAAAACTTGGAATCTCCAAAGAGAGAGCATCAGAATTAGAAAATTCACTGGTACAACAGGTAGAATTCTCAGCAAATGAAATGGAATATATTCAAGAATTCAAATCCTGCTTGGATGAAGATAATGAGATAACAGAGAGTGAAAGGAAATTGCTCAATAGAATACGAAGTAAAGCTAATATTACCGAACAGAGAGCTAAGGAGCTGGAAGAATACGCCATGGGGAAGAGTTTAAGTGATGAAGAACGAGAATATTATGACGAGGTAAAAGCTTGTTATGACGATGATGGCGAAATCACAGACAATACCCGAAGACTGCTCAACAAATTCAAAGGAAAACTGAATGTCTCAGAATCAAGAGCCGCTGAAATAGAAAATATGGTTGAGAATGAATCTTGAACTACTCTTAACGTTTAGATGATTATCATTCTAAACGTTAAGAGCATTGTATAGAATTATAGCATTGTAAAGATAGCGGGCATGCCTCCCTACAAAAGGGCATTTCGGCTCCGCTCAATGCCCTTTTGATGGAAAGTTTATTGTTGACGTACATTGTCGTGGAGTGTAAATGTATGTTGAATGCCTAAGATATATTCATTGTTTACAGCATTGAAAAGTATCATTGATAACTTTATGTTCGTACAACTCGTGCATTGAGCGTAGCCGAAATGCAGCCAAACAATATTCTTTCCCCAAAAATTACCCGAAGAAATATCCATCATCTCCCTCTCACAGTATCAAGTAGAAGCTCGCATTGAAAATAAAAACGGTTCAGAACTAAGCATTGCTAATATAATAAGCAACTGTAACCCGATAATCAGAAACACAGAAAGTAGTGTACGTAAACTATTTCGTTGCAATCTAAGAAACATCCATCATGAAAATCATCAAACTCAAAGACTCAAAAATTACCCTCGTCAATGAACGGGGAATGACACTTAGCAGCGCCTTCGGACGAGATGTCGTATCAGCATTCCTGAATGACAAACAAGATCTTATCGTCGCAACTCTCAAAAGCGGGAAAGTTGAAATACTCAACGAACGTGGTTTGCTCCAAAAAACAGTCGTCAATACCGGCGCCGTGAATGCCCGCTTCGCCGGAGATGATGTCCTCATCGAAACAAATAAAGGCAAAACCGAACTCCGGTCGCAATCCGGAATGCTCAAAAAAACATTGTAAGCGATTGTTGTAATTGTACGTTCATTCGCTTTTTCAGAGCAATGTATCAACATATAACGTAGCACCATCAAAGCGACCTATTTATTCCTCTAAACGCAATAAATAGGTCGCACCCGATGGAATCTGAAACAAATACATGATTTGTTGCAGCCCTTCCAAACACACTGAATCCGAACTTCCGGAACATCCACCATACCGTAAAAAACTCCTCCACCCTTCCTCTTGCTGCTCACACCATACATTCGTATTTTTGTAAAAAACAGTC
>JBPOHH010000653.1:0-2201 GCA_052035765.1 Bacteroidota bacterium | reverse complement strand
CCTCAACAAACATCGCTAAACGTTCGGCAAGCGACATACCGAGCGAAAGTGTGTAAATTCCCGTCGCTGCACTCGTACCGTCCTCCCATTCACCACCTAAATTATAGGATAAAGAAAATGTCTCGCTCAGCGTATGCGCAAACAAAAACCGAAACCGTGGTATCACAAACTCCGGCGTAAAGTCATCCGAGCCGATATACGGCAGCTCAAGATGTGTAATCAAGCTGATATCAGGCACCATTCCCTGTTCCTTTTGCAATGGTATCTTGAGCCCCACCGTAATAGGATTCAAGCCCGAAACAGAGGTCGTCGTGTCTTCATTCTTGGCGTTTTTAAAGGTTACTTTATCTTCACCGAATTCCGTAATTAATCGTAATTCAATGCTTTTGGTCAATCCATATTTCCAGAGAGACGTATTGTAGAGCGTGCTCTGCGTCTTGACTTTCGTGTCTTTGTCTTCATCAAATTCACTTTGAATACCAAATTCAAATTGAAACCAACCCTTCGGTGTCAACGGTGGTGCTTCGGTCTGATCCGGACGATCCGTCACGATTACTTCTTCAAAATCATCATCTTCAGCTTTAAGGGTTACCTCGGTCAGTACCTCGGCAGGAGTCTGAGGCAAAGTCGCGGGCTCGGTCAAAACAGGTGAAAACGTACCGGAATAGCGGGAAAAGAGTCCCGCCCCAAGCAAAGACGGAAGTACCGCTTGCTGCTGGGCTGATACCGGCAAGCTGAGCCCGCCACAAAGTAACACCGCAAGCGATAACCGCCGCATGAGAGAAGTACTGACAATATTCGTTACAACATTGGTACCAATAATCTGCATAAAACCTCCAAAAAATAAATAAAACAACCTACCAAACTATAGATTTAGGACTTACGCAGCACATAATTTCTGATAACAATAGATGTAATTAATGTTGTACTTTTGTTACAAACTAACAGAATAAAAAGGAACTTACAAAATGCGACCCACGTACGAAGGGTATTCCTCGTACTTACTTACGAGCCCTTACAACTATACCAATACACACATGGCAGATCATACACTGGGGCTGAGTCACGATAGTATCAATCGCTTCTTAAAGAGAGAAGAACTCAGCACTGAACTATTATATTCAAGGGTTTATGAAGATATTGTCTATTCATCATCAGGATATTTAATTTTTGATGACTCCGTTTTGGATAAAGACTATTCGCACCAGATTGCAATGGTTCGTCGGCAATATAGCGGCAATGTTCATGGCCTCATCAAAGGAATTGGCGTTGTCAATTGTGTCTATTACAATCCGGAAACAGGTCAATACTGGCTGTTGGATTTTCGAATATTCAATCCCGACGACGATAATTTGACTAAAATAGATCATGTTTTTGCGATGCTTGAGACGATAAAGCAACGCGGCGTTATCCATCACTATCTTCTGATGGACAGTTGGTATGCGACCACAAAAATCATGCTTCACTGTATCGACGAAGGAATAATATTCTACTGCCCGTTGAAAAGCAATCGCTTGGTCGATGACTCTCAAGGGAAAGAAAAATTCAAGAATGCCACACTACTTTCATGGTCACAGTCAGAATTACAAACCGGTAAAACGATTAAAATCAAAGGATTTCCGGGTGACAGTCGGTTGCAATTATTCCAAGTTGTTATTTCTACCAATAAAATGGAATATGTAGTAACCAATGAACCAAATGTACAAAAGACAGATGGTACAAGCAGCCCGGCAGATGAGAATCATGACTATCTTACTGTTGCTATGGTCAAACTTCACATTGCTCGTCGCTGGAAAATAGAACAATTCCATCGAGAATTAAAACAATTAACAGGCATTGAACGATGCCAATGCAGAAGTCAGATGGCTCAAAAAAATCATATCCTTTGTGCTATGCTTGTATGGAACTGTTTGAAAAAATATGCCACTCAACTCAATACTACGGTTTATCAAATCAAACATTCAATTTTTGATGATGCTATTACCATGGCTTTGAAACATACCAAATTTATCTTTGCGTAAGTCCTAACAACTATTTTTTACTGCAAGATCACAACCGAAGGAGATTTAGCAGACACATGGACTTTGAAATATCAGATTCTAATCGGATACATTATTACGAGACAGCTCCGGTGCATTCAAGGAATAGAATATATCCAACCTCTCGTAAAGGTTCCCGACCTTCCGACTCTCCAATAAAGA
>JBPOHH010000122.1:0-1673 GCA_052035765.1 Bacteroidota bacterium | reverse complement strand
ATAGAATACTACTCCCAAGCTGAAATTACTGGTAAGAGAAAGATAGAGATCATTACTCGTTCTGGTCATACTTGAATTTGAAGGATTGGAGGAGGTTTGATCCGTTATTTGATGGGAATAGGTAAGTATCCCCATATTTCCTACGACTGCAATTTTATCCGTTACAAACCATTGTAATCCCGGCCTGATAGTAGCGCCATACGATCTCTTTTTTTGTTCAGCTGTTGGATTGATGATCGTATCAGTGGTAGAATTAAAGGTTTCTTTAGAAGTTGTAAATGGAACGGTAAGGGAGAGTGTAAAGATAAACTTATCTGTAATTGGCAGGGAATACCGAAGTAATGGTGCAATAGAAAAGGTGGTAGTACTAAGGGTGTTTGTCGAATAAAGCTTGATTGGCTTGACTGAATAATCGTATGTATATTGATTGTTTTGAGAGTATGAATATCTTGTTTCCAAGCCAATTGCCCATTGGTCGGTCAAACAATACCCGCCGGATGGAGTAATAGAATACGATACATTAGTGTTCGGGTCTCCGGGATCCGGTATTGTCGCCGATGTAGAAGCAGTATATGAAGAGTAGCCAAAACCAAGCGAACCCTCAATAAAATACCGCCCGGCAAGCTGTGGCATTTGCGATGCAGACTGTTGCGAAGAAGACGCCGGCTGTTGTGCAAGCGAGAAAGCTAACGATGCGAAGAATATCGCAAGAACAGAAATGAAGTTTTTCATACGATGTGTAAAAAAATGGAAGAAATGTGAAACTGTAATTTCAGGATATGAGTGGTAAGAAGGTCATGAAACTAACCGTCGTAACCGGTAGCGAAATTAAGCATTTCTTCACATTCTGCCAAACGAAATAAATCGCATGACTATTTTCTACTCCACCTCCCGTATCCTCACCCCACCCAATTCATCAATCGTCACAAAGGTGGCAGGTTTATCCGTCCAGCAGCCGCTGTTGATGTAGGTGATACCGGAGGCGGATTGTTGGGCAGGACGGTGGGTATGGCCGCAAAAAATATAGTCAGCACCCTTTTTCTTGGCGAGTTTGATGGCACTTTTCGCGGTTTTGTTGGAAACTCCAATGAACTTTTTACTCGTACGCTTCACCCAGCGGCTGAAACGCTGATTTTTCGTATCGAGTTTTTGAATAAGGAGATAGCACGCATTGGCGATGTGGGTAATTCTCACATTCTTGGTTACAAAACGGTCGAATTGGTGTCCGTGCGTGGCGTAATATTTCTTACCCTGAAATTCCCACAAATACTCCTCAACTACTTCCACACCAAGGAAATGCGAGAGCACCTCGGCGGCGCTGTCGTGATTACCAATAATCCAAATCACCTCACACCCACGCTTGGGATGCGAAAGCTTGCGGATATGCGAGAGTACCTTCCAGTCATTCTTGCCTAAGCGCTTGAAATTCAAGTCGTCAAAGATATCACCGTTGAGAATTAACCGCCGGAAGGAATGCGACATCAGCGTGCGGAGTAATGGCTTGGAACGTGCCACTTCCGAACCCAGATGCACATCCGAAATGATGAGCGTGTCCACGGAGGTAATTGCCGAATTGATAGGTTCGAATTCGGCAATGTCGTCGTCATACCCTGATTGTATATCTGCGAGTTCTAGTCTATCTTCGGAGTGCAGATACTGTATCAATGTTAATT
>JBPOHH010000340.1:0-1695 GCA_052035765.1 Bacteroidota bacterium | reverse complement strand
GCAGATTGGATGGTCGCAAGCACCACTTCCGGGAAATGCTCCACGATAATGAGTAAGCGAACCGGGTCGTGAACTTCGATCATCTGCAAAGGGAGACCCGGACGTAAGTCGCCGTCATAACTATTCGTTACACCAATCAAACCCATCACGTGGTGCGGAAGTTTTGTGCCCGCGCCGAGCTTGTGATTATCCACCCGTGAGAAATAATATTCCAAATTAATTCCACCACACACCGGACCAAGCGGTCGCATAACGCCGGCGAGGATTTTGCCTTCAGGATCAGTGCGATAATCATACGAATTCAAAAAAGCCCGGCGATCTAAGAAGAGACGCTTCGTCATTTCACGTCTGCCGACGATGCAGAGCGTATTAGTACCATGACCGAGCTCGGGGCGGGGTTCGAAGAGCGAAACCGACCTGTCTTTAATGGCTTTACGGACTTTTTTCAAACTCTGATTCGTGGGAATCGACGCGAATCTCCGCGAACGTTCTTTCGCGTTCAGGTCGAGTGCTTTTTCGAAGGATGCGCTGTTTTTGGTGTGGAGAAGTGAATTCTCGGGCGAGAGGAATTGTTCATCATAATACTCAATTTCATCACCAGCCGTGTCGTGCAATGCACCAACAAACTGTGTGCTCGCCGGTATCGTAATTCCTTTGTCTAGCAAATTCTTACGTACGTTAGGATGATTCGCCATACTTGCCATGACGCGTGCATTGACCGAGCCGGGTCTGCCGCTGCACGCGCCGCAATCGTGCGCGCCGTGATGCGGATTATTCGCACTGCTCGAACCGTGTGCAACGAGATAAACAAGGGGAGCAAAATTCTCAAGCAGACCCACGCTGCGTAATTGCGCTTCGACTCTGGTGGTCATTTCTTCGATGGTGTATCCGATTTGGAGTCCATTTTCACGATCATTGAGATGTTTATTTTCAATGGTGAGAATGGATGTTTTATTCATGTGAGTGAATGCATTCGATATCGCCGGACTCATCTTCGGACGGAAGATGTTGAGAAATAAGCGGATACCGGCTGCAAAACCAAGGGTAATCGTAGCAAGAAAACCCGGAATCAAGGTATGTGTTTTGGGAGTATAGAGGAGTTCGTGCGGACGCTCATCATGCACATCTGTCTCTTTTATAAGATACTTCGGCGTGACCGGCGCCGGGCAGAGCTTGTCGTAGAATTTCGCGCCCATCGGCTGAAAGTAAAATTCTACCCCAAAAAAACCGGGTGTACCAAGGGTCTCGCATTTGGTGTCCACGCTTTCGATGTGGCGGCGGAGCGAACATTCCCGTTCATCAATACAGAAAATCGCCTGAAAACTTTTCTGTGAAGCTGGTGTGGCAGTAGTTTTCTGCGTCGCCTGCATGCCTGAGAGCACTTCATCATAATAGCTCCATTCGAAAGCATCCTGCCAGAGTGAGAGTACTTCATTTAATTCTCTATACGGCGCATCTGCAAATAAATCAATGGGTTCTGCTGTGTACTTCTCGCAGATCGGCGCCCAACTTTTGCCGAGCGCATCATCGAGCGCGTCGATTTCGAGGAGGAGTTCGAGAAAGATCGTGTCATGAAGCGCAATCCTGCGGGTATCGAGGAGCGCATCGGGGCGCGCTTCGAGGGTTGCGACCATTCCCGACCAACCACGGTGGCTGAATTGCTGATCGACGATGTACTGCTCATAGAACTGTTCA
>JBPOHH010000133.1:0-1722 GCA_052035765.1 Bacteroidota bacterium | reverse complement strand
CGATGCGATATTGATAATACTTCCCGAACCTTGGCGCGCCATTTCAGCGCCGAGAATCTGCGAACAGAGGAACATTCCCGTGACATTCACATCCATCACCCTGCGCCATAATTCGAGCGGATAGTCTTCGAATTTCGAACTCTCTGCGCCGCCTAGCGGATTCTCCACCATATCGTTCATCGCAGCATTATTGACGAGAATATCTATTCGCTGAAATTTTTCTAATGTGTTGTTTCGTAAGTTAATTACAGAAATTTTTGAGGTTACGTCCAAGCCTACGCCGAGTGTATTGTCGCCCAATGTTGCGGCGAATTCACGGCAGCGTTCCGCGTTCAAATCAGCCACCACGACCTGAGCGCCGGCGCTGTGGAGCGCTTTGCAATGTTCGATGCCGATCAAACCCAATGCGCCCGTGACGATTGCTGTTTTGCCGGAGAGATTGAAGAGTTCATTCATACTATTTGCTTAGGTTTCGTGTTGAAATTACTCGTTTTGCGGAAGACCGGCTTGAGCGTTTCGCCATGAAGATGATCGAGCAGAGTTCCGAGGTCGATGTGCTTTTTGAGTTGCGGGAGAATTTTACGATACGCGGCAAGTGTATTCTTAATATCTTTATCTGTATGGGAATAGCACATATTATGAAAACCCGTCCAGAGTATTCCATAGCGCAGAAGTTCCTGCTGCATATAGGTCTTCATCTCCAGCGCTGTCACCAATCCGGCTGCATCAAATTGCACCATCGACCGGCAACCTAGACCTATGCAGCGGGTGAAGGTAATACCGAAATCTTCACAAATTTCATTATACCCATGGAGTAATTTATCGCCCTGCGATGCGAGAAATGCAGGAACATTCTTCTCCCGAAGCACTTGTATCGTTGCCAAAGCAGCCGCAAGTGAAAGCGCTTCACCGCCGAAGGTGGTATAGAAAAATACATCATGTTCGAGCAGCTTCATCACATCTTTTCTACCTGTAAGTATCGAGAGCGGCATGCCATTAGCGACAGCTTTAGAGTAACAGGCGAGGTCTGCCTTCACTCCGAAATATTCCTGAGCTCCGCCGACGGAAAGGCGAAATCCAGTCCACATTTCATCGAAAATGAGCAGAATTCCACGTTCGGTGCAGATATCTCGGAGCGTATGCAGGAAATTATCCTTTGGCACTTCAAAGACCATAGGTTCGAGGATAATCGCTGCCGTGTCGTCGTCAATTGCATTCAAAACTGAGCTAACGTCATTATATTGAAAGGTATACGTCGTCGCTTGCGTCTCGGCTGGGATTCCTTTGTTACGGTCAGTGGTGCCGATATACCAGTCATGCCAGCCATGATAGCCGCAGCAGAGAATCGTATTTTTGCCTATAAATGCGCGTGCGAGTCGCACTGCCGCCGAAGTGACATCACACCCTGTTTTGCTGAAGCGAATGCTTTCGGCATTAGGGATAATTTCGTGAAGTGCTTCTGCTACTTCGAGTTCCAGCGGGTGAACAAGTGAAAACGTAATGCCGTCCTGAAGCTGTGCCTTAATCGCTGCATCGACGGCAGGGTAACAGTATCCAAGGGAAATCGGACCAACACCCATCGTGTAGTCGATGTATTCATTGCCGTCAACATCCCATACATGTGACCCTTTGCCGCGTTCTAAAAATGACGGTGCCACGCCGCGTGAGTATTGGCTCATTCCCTTGGCGAGCGTTTGCGTACCGGCAGGGATGAGAAATTCT
>JBPOHH010000284.1:0-4862 GCA_052035765.1 Bacteroidota bacterium | reverse complement strand
CTTTAAAAAATAGCCGTAGGGGCAAACCCTTGCGGTTGCCCCAAAATAGGTGTATTTAAAAAAACGCGCTCACGCATTGAAGAGGGCAACCGTAAAGGATTGCCCCTACAGCGGAATAAATGGCTGCTTCCCATCACATTCAGAAACGTAATTATTCGAGATACTTCCCATGCAACTCCCTGAAATTCAACCTACTCTGCATACAGCCCGGCTTACGCTCCGGCCATTTGATTCTCACGATATTCCTGCCGTAACCGCGCTTTGCGGTGAACGTGATATTGCCTCCAATACGCTCCACATTCCGCATCCTTATACGCTTGATGATGCACGGATTTGGATCGGTTCCCATCCTGACAGCTATGCGGCGGGGAAGTCTGCGGTGTTTGCAATTACCAAGCGAGACGACCACACGCTCGTCGGCGGTATCGGGCTGACGATTGACCCGCAGTACAACCGCGCCGAACTCGGCTACTGGATCGGTAAACCGTTCTGGGGGAATGGGTTTTGTTCGGAAGCAGCCCCGGAAATCCTCCGTTTTGGCTTCGACATCTGCAAGCTCAATCGAATCTTCGCCACGCACATGATGCGCAATCCGGCCAGCGGCCGCATCATGGAAAAAGCCGGCATGCAACGTGAAGGAATTCTCCGTCAGCACGTGATGAAATGGGGAGTGTATGAGGATATTGCGATGTACGGGATGGTGGGGGGATAGTCGTAAGTCGTAAGTCGACAAGTCGTAAGTCGATAAGTCGATAAGTCGATAAGTCGTTTTGGTCCTTTAAGTCCTTTAATTCGAGAAGAGTAAAACTCCAGCAATAAATACGATTGCTCATTGTGAGCTTCTAGGCGATGCAAACCAGCTCCTATCAACATGTAAAGACAGAAGGTAAAAAAAACATAGCCCACGGTTTTAACCGTGGGAGCATGAGGCGAAGCTATTTATATTTGTTAGCAGCTAGTCTAGAGTAACAGTTTTCAAAACCAAAAAATGATTACATCAAAATACATATTAGACATTTTAGAACTACTTCTTGACGGAGATAATGACGGAATCACTGCGAGAGGACAATTAGCATTTTCTTCGGAAGATAACTTTGAATATACTGACAGTGGACTTTTTGTTAGGTTTTCACATTCGGACGGTATATCTAAGTATAAAGCCAGTAAACAGGATTTGATATTAAATGGAATAAAAATTCAAACTACGGAATATCCTATTGAAGCAGATGCCACCTTGTTTTTTAAAGACGGGCTAATAACCTATTTAGAGATTTGGTGTTATCTCGGAAATTATCCGAAACAAGACTTGACAAAATATACATTGACACAGATTTGGGAAAACTCACCGAATAAAACAATAACGACCGAAAATTGATAACCATAATCAATGTAAATCGAAGCACGACCGTACAGCCACGGAGACCCTGAAACAAGTTCAGGGTGACAAATGATTTTTCCACGTTTTCTGGTTTACATCCCCTCTTCACCGCTCCAACTTCTTCGCTTCATTCCAAATTTCATCCATTTCGGCGAGCGTCATATCGTTCATGCGGCGGCCTTGTTCGCTTGCTTTTTGCTCGATGTATTGAAAGCGTTTCGTGAATTTTTGATTGGTTGCCTGCACGGCATCTTCGGCGATGAATTTCTCAAAACGGGCGGCGTTGACGAGGGCGAACATAAAATCGCCGAATTCTTCCTTGGATTTTTCAGGATTATTGGCGGCGATTTCGACGCGGAGTTCGGTGAATTCTTCCTCGACTTTTGCCCAGACGTCTTCTTTTTTGTCCCAATCAAACCCAACATTCGCTGCTTTTTCCTGAATTCTCTGCGCGCGGAGAAGGGCCGGAAGGTGTTTCGGAACGCCTTCGAGAGTCGAGGTACGGCCTTCTTTCATCTTGAGCGCTTCCCAATTTTGCAATACTTCATCTTCGCCACTAACAGAAGTATCACCAAAGACATGCGGATGCCGGTGGACGAGCTTGGTGAATACTTTTTCAATAACAGTGCGCAGCGAAAATGCGCCGCGTTCCTCGGCCATGACCGAGTGCATGACCACATGCAGCAGCAAGTCGCCGAGTTCTTTGGAGAATTCCTCATCATCTCCCTTTTCAATCGCTTCTAAGGTCTCGTACGACTCTTCAATCAGCAAGTGAGAGATAGAAGCATGCGTTTGCTTCCTATCCCAAGGGCACTCGGCGCGGAGAATACGCACAAGCTCGTCGAAGGCAACAAAATGATCGGCAAGCAGGTCAGGATTTTCGACAACAGGCACAGGAGTTTTGGAGGAATTCATACGCGCAGAAAGAGAATAATGGATGAAAGAATGTACTCACGGATAACCAATTCGCGCCGCGAAAATACGGATATTTGATGGGTTGTGGGGTATGGAGAAATAGAACGCTTGAGCTACACCCTACGCTATCTGTCTTCCTCCCACCTATCCTACCACATACGAAAATAACGCAAGGATTACTCCAGACTAACGACGCGTTGCACCTGTAGCTCCTCCACAAAATACTCATCATGCGATACGACAAGCACTGTGCCCCGATAGTCATTAATGGCGGCGGTCAGAATGGCAATATTCTGCATGTCGAGATTATTGGTCGGTTCATCGAGAATAATCATATCGGGTGCCATCGTGCCGATCGTGAGGCAACAGAGAATGAGCCGCATTTTTTCGCCGCCGCTGAGCGTGCTGCAGAGTTTGTCCCAATAGTCTTTAGTGAATAAAAACCTCGACAGCCGGATTTTTACTTCATGTTCCTCAAGTGCTGATATGTTCAAGTGTTGCGCCTGCTCATACACCGTGAGTCCGTTATCAATTAAGGAGTAGTCCTGATCGATGAATACCGATTTGATCGCCGCCCTGCTGATAGTGCCATAGTGTGGCGTACTGCGACCGGTGACTATATTCAGCAGTGTTGTTTTTCCCGATCCATTGACTCCGCGTATAGCGATGCGGTCACCGCTGCTGATGACGATATCGATGGGTTCTTTCCATAGGGGCATCTGATGGTAACAGTGATTGATTGCTTTCCCTTCGATGAGAATTTTCCCCTTGTGGAGGGTGGAATTATCGAGTCCGAACTTCATCCTACCCAAATCGGGGAGCTCACCCTTGAGCTCCTGCAATTCACACGCAAGGGCGTCTATTTTTTCGGAATGGACGTCCCGGATGCGTGCAGTGCTGCGCTCGGCATTGTTTTTTAGGGTGTTGAGCATGATTTTAGGCAGACCTTCTTTTTCCTTTCTTTTCCTGCCGCGGGCATCGAGCTTGAGTTTGCGCTCGAGAGTTTCCTTTTCGGTGAGTTTTGCTTTTTTGAGCGCCGTGCGTGCGCTGTGGATATTTTCGTTGATAGCATTGTTTTCGATGGTTTTTAGTTCTTGATACAATTCATAATTACCACCATAGACCGTAATGCCGCGCTTGCTCATTTCATAGACCGAATCGACGAGTGTGAGGAGCTTCCGGTCATGACTGACGACGACGAGGGTATCGGTCGTCGCCTGCACATAGTCATAGAGTATGCGTCTGCTGCGGCTATCGAGGTGGTTGCTCGGTTCGTCTAAGAGCGCCACGTTGGGCTTATGAAGCATCATTCCTGCAAGAAAGACTTTCGTCTTTTCGCCGCCGCTCAGCGTGCCCATTTTTTGTGTCAATTCCACGCCATTTAATTGCCAATGCGCGAGGGCGGTGCGGCAGCGTTCTTCGATGAACCAATCATCATCCTCAAGGAGGGAGAGATAGTCTTCGGTTGCATTACCGCCTAGAATCTCATAGAGTGCATGGAGAATATGCTGCACGCCGAGCGCTTCGGCAACGGTATAGTCATTATACTGTCCGAAAATCTGCGGAATGTAATAGGGCGCGCGCTCAAGACCGACAATCGTGCCGCCGGAAGGAACGAGACGTCCGGCAAGAATTGAAAGCAGAGTAGATTTTCCGATACCGTTGTTGCCCACGAGGGCGACTTTATCGTGTCGATTGATAGAGAAATGGATATTCTCGAAGAGGATGTCTTTATTCGGGTGACTATAGGTCAGATTGTGTGCTGTAAGCATAATTTCTCCGTAAAAAGTGAATAAATGAGGCGTTTCCCGGGCTTGGGAAATGCCGTTTATTATTTTGGGGAAGAAATTATAGTTTCACCGGTCTGTCCTTTGATTGTCGAGGAAGTGAGGGAATGTGTGTCGTGCTATTTACAGCAGGATTCTGCAAAAATACGGCAATTTTTTGAAATTCACCGTCGTATGTCACGCATAAGAGAAGTGCGCACGCATACCACTGAACGAAGAATAGCTCTACTCCGTGAAGTATTCACAAAGCGGGGCGCAGCTACGCGCAGGTCTGTGAAAAAGTTGCACGTGTTGATGCTTGTGGTGGAGGCAGATATCTGCCGGTACTATACACGCGAATGCCCTGCATCCAGGTGGCGAACACCGGAAGGAATTGATGGTCGGAAGCCATCAGCAAGATATGCTGCCACGCCCGCGCCGGCATCCCATGCTTCATATACTTCATTCGCCCAAGCAAAGATAAGCTCACTGTATTCAACGGGTTGACTTGCCTTGAAAATGTCCAGACTTGTCATATTTCCTCTGCGCATCAGCGGCGGCGGGATGAGGTATTCATCGGGCCGTGTGCGCTTATAGGCGTTGATATGCTTGCTCAGCAGTGGGGATAGTGTATAATTCCAAACGATATTTTTTTTGAGAATAAGATGCAGTCGTGTCAGGTGAAAATGATTGCTCCATCGCCCGTGAATTTCCGGATGTTGCAGCGCATGCGCATCGACACGGAGAAATCGTGCCGGGAGATTCTCGATTGTTTGCGCTTGTACAAGCTCGATGCTGTTGAA
>JBPOHH010000138.1:0-1803 GCA_052035765.1 Bacteroidota bacterium | reverse complement strand
TCTCAGCTGCTTGCTTTGCTTCGTCTAATTTCCCGCACCCTGCCACAAGTACAACTACAGACAAGGACAATCCTGTAATCCAATTTTTCATAGCATTCACCTCTACAAAAATGATACATACTTCGCATGACCGACAATTAAAACTGATGGGTTCGAAACTAAGGGAAATTCTCCACATCTCCAAGAAATTGAAGGAGAAATGTCGCACCAATGTTGATTTTATATCAAATTTACTCTGTGTATAAAGTCAATCTTCTATTTTACGCTTTTTTACAAGCGCCGAAAGCAGTAATTTTGGCGAAAATAATCGCAGAAGTATCCGAAATACACGTAACTGAGAACCCTATGAAAACTCTCCTCGAAAACCCAATCTTGAACCTCAGCGTTCGCCTTGTGCTTGGCGGAATTTTTATATTCGCAGCAATGGACAAAATTGCCGAGCCGGATGCATTTGCTAAATCGATTGGTAATTATCATCTTATTCCCACAGCCGGGCTGAACTTCATGGCACTTCTCATGCCGTGGATCGAGCTCGTTACCGGACTTTTCCTCATCCTCGGTGTGCGCATCAAAGCTTCATCAGCGATAATCGGCGGTATGCTGGTCGTCTTTCTCATAGCGATTATTTCGGCTATTTTCCGTGGGTATAATATCAATTGTGGATGTTTTGCACAGACCTCTGCCTCAAGCGCAGCCGCAGCAAGCAAAGTCGGCTGGCTGAAAGTCGGCGAAGATGCTGCAATGCTTCTGGCTGCCGCGTATTTATTCTTTTACCCTGTCAAGACCTGGACGCTCGAAGCTTTTGCTGCCCGTGAGCAAGCTGCGTAATTCTCTCGTCGTGTCTCCTGTCGTCTGAACTCTTTTATTCTCAATGTCCAAACTCCCCTTTGCCGAACGCCTTAGTGCCACTTCTCCGCTCGTGACCGATGGTTCAGTCGCTTACGAACTCGCCCGTCGCGGTTTTCACGAGCTGCCTGCTGATGTGTTTAATCTTAAGAATCCGGTGCTCGTCGAGCAGATTTACCGCGACTTCCTCACAGCAGGCGCTGAACTCCTGAAAACAAACACGCTCCTCTCCAACCGCATAGCCCTCGAAAAGTACGGCCTCTCGGATAAAGTCTATGAAATCAATCGTAAAGGTGTGTGGATTGCGCGGACTATTGCCCTGCACAAAGGATATGTCGCCGGCGTCGTCGGTCCAACGGGGCGTTTTTTCAAGCCAATCGGCACGCTCACGCCGGAAGATGCGCGGCAGGTATTCATCGAACAAATCATCGCGCTCTTAGATGGCGGAGCCGAAGTATTAATGCTTAAATCATTTGTCGATAGCGATGAATTGGAAATTGCGATTGATGCGGCGAAATTCGTAAGTCAGGATGTGCCGATCATTGCGCTGAAAGCATTTCCCGAAGATGTCAGCGTGCTTTCGACCTCCTTACCTGACGACTGCGCGCGCCGCATGTCCGAGCGGAATGTCGCAGCCATCGGCGCAAGCTCGACCGTGGGTCCGAATCGCATGCTTGATATTATCCGTTCGATGACCGTGACTGTCTCGCCGTTGTGTTCGCTGCCGGATATTGCGATTCCGACGCTCATTGACGGTCGTGCTAATTACAATGCCGAGCCGGAATATGTGGCATCCGTCGCCAAGAAAATTATAGAGTCGGGCGTGACGATTATCGGCGCAGACGGCGGCGCAAGTGTGGAGCATATCCGTGCAATTGCAGAAGTTGCTAAGACAAGCGTGATTGGCGGGAATAAAGTCGCCGTCAAAACCCCAAAAGTAGTACCTACCTTTGAGAA
>JBPOHH010000640.1:0-1994 GCA_052035765.1 Bacteroidota bacterium | reverse complement strand
CTCCTTGGCAAAGTGATGTCCATTCCCAAGAAAACGGGACTGCTGCTCTCGGTTGGAACTGCGATCTGCGGGGGCAGTGCAATCGCAGCGGTGTCGCCGATTATCGAAGCCAATGAAAAAGAAATCGCGGTGTCGCTTGGTATTGTGTTTATATTAAACGCAGTTGCACTGTTTATCTTTCCGCCGCTCGGTCATATTCTGCATCTGTCGGAGACGCAGTTTGGTTGGTGGGCTGCTTTTGCGATCCATGATACGAGTTCGGTTGTGGGCGCTGCTCAGCAGTTCGGACAGCATGCGCTCCATCTTGCGACGACCATCAAATTAGAACGTGCCTTGTGGATCATTCCGGTGTCACTTGTCACGGCAATTGCTTTCAAATCATCGGGTAAGAAAATTTCTATTCCGTATTTTATTCTCTGGTATGTGATTGCAATGTCCATCAATACCTTCTTTCCGATAATCGCTCCTGTGGGTGAAGTAGCGGTACTCATTGCCAAAAAAGGACTTACGCTTACACTCTTCCTCATCGGAACCGGTATGACACGTTCGGCTATCGCCTCAGTCGGGCTGCGTCCTTTGCTGCTGGCTGTGCTGTTGTGGGTGGTGATTTCAGCCGGATCATTGATGGTTATTCTCCACACAATCGGGTAAGGTAGCAGTGCTACAATAGTCTTTTGTGTGATTCGTACAAGCCGCCGCGCAATTCTTTCGTTCCATTATTTTTGGAAAATCGTATGACAAAATATATAAATCAGTTCGCTGTGATTATTATAACTTCTATAAGTTTAATAAGTTGTAATACTTCCGACAAACCTTCCGCCGAGCAATCATTCTACAAAACTTCGCGTGACAGTACGCACACAGCCGTGTACGATACCTCAGCGATTCCCGAGGGACCCGAAAAAGTAGCGATACTCTATGGCAGAGAATTATTTATGAACACGCACAAGCTGATTGGTCCGAAGGGATCAGTATTGCAGCAGGCGGGGAATGAAGTGGATTGTAAAAATTGTCATATCAATGGCGGTACAAAACCCTATGGTATGCCGCTTTTTACGGCAGTTGCCCGCTATCCGCAGTACAGGGCGCGTGAGTCGAATATCCTCACAATTCAGGATCGGGTGAATAATTGTATCGAGCGTCCGCTTCTCGGCAAGCCTATCCCGTTTAACAGTAAAGAGATGAATGCGTTTGCCATGTATTTGAAATGGATATGGGATTGTAATAAAAACGCTATGAAAATCGATGGCGACATTCCTAATCGCATACCATGGATGAATCGCAAAGCCGACTGGCAAAAAGGGAAAGTCGATTACGCACAATACTGCGCGCGCTGCCATGGTCTTGACGGACAGGGAGTTAAAGCACCGGGCGGCTATGGATATACCTATCCTCCGGTCTGGGGTGAACATGCCTACGCCATCGGTTCAAGCATGCACCGAGTAGGCAAGCTCGCCGCCTTTATTCGCAATAACATGCCGAATGATATGGAGGTGTCAAAGATCCGCGTCACCGAAGAGCAGGCGTATGATATCGCCGCTTATATCAATAATGAACAAGTAAATCCACGCCCTGACTTCCACGAAGATGATATTCTCTACCCGAATCACGCCGATAAATCGGTCGATTATCCGATCGCACCCTACGCTGATACTTTCTCTCAGGATCAGCATAAGTACGGACCATTCAAGCCGATAGACGACTATTGGAAAGCACGGAGAAAGAAATAATTATTTACACGCACTATGGTACTCCATTTTATTATCGGTATTTTCTGTTTGTTCGGCTTCGGTCGAATGTTTATCCTCTTCAAGCGACTCGGAGGAGAGAATCAGCAACGAATTGTAAGAGAATTAATCATCATTTTCTGCCTGTTGTTTATCTCGCCTTTTGTGCTATCACTGTTCTTAATGCGCTGAAATATTGTATAGTTAATCAAAAGCCCTGCTACATGTTTGTAGCAGGGCTTTCTTTTGTTGGGAATGTTCTTGTAG
>JBPOHH010000113.1:0-1739 GCA_052035765.1 Bacteroidota bacterium | reverse complement strand
GGTCGTCGCAAGGGTGAAGCTTGTCGTGCCGGACGGAAGTGTGGACTTAACCCAAGAACCGCCACTTTTCGTTGTTGAATACACGGTATTTTTGCCGGCTTGCACCATGAATTCCATTGGAGATTTGACTTGCGGACTACTAATTCGAAGGCTAGTGTCCGGTGTGATACTCTTCCATGACGCACCGCCATTTGTCGTCGAGAGCAGGCGTTTGTAGTTGTGCAATCCGTCCGCCGCACTCGAGTCTGCGAGTATAAGAGCAGTATTATCATTGATATACATCGCCGACTCGAACGAAAGATTCGTCGTAAACGTAGAATCGTAGCGGGCTTCCTCGTGCCAGCGTTTGAGCACCACGCCATCTTGCGAACGCTCTTCAAGGACGTTGAATTGACGGGGAATTCCACCTGTAACCCGCGACTTACCTTCCCGATAAACGGTAAAAAATGAATTTACAGAAGCAGGTACGTGCATCACCGGAGTATTCTCATAACCGGTCATATAGCGCGATATAACTTCCCGACGTTCATAGAGATACGGCAGAGAATCGGGTATAAGGCGAATGGAAGAAATGCGTGTGCTATAACCTGAGGACACCGCATTCAAACTACTATCAGGGAATTTGACATCACTCACAAACAGCAATTGGCTCGCAGGGTCACCGATGATATTTTCGCCGGTCTGCCATGTGGCACCGCCATCGGAAGTAGTATAAATAAAAGCAGCAGGCAGGTAATTATTCCACCCGATGAGCAGGCCGGTTTTGTTTGAATTGAACGCCAAAGCGAGCGGATAGTATATCTTTTGGGTAATTGCAGGGTCAAGCGGTGCAGGTGTCCACGTCGCGCCATTGTCCGTCGTGCGGGCGACGTAGGACGTATCACCGGCAATAATCCACGTACTGTCGCTGACAAAGGCTACGCGCCGAAGTGTTTTGGTATTCTCGGCTTGCGTGGGAGTGGGGTCCCATGTCTGACCATTATCAATGCTAATCGCAATCATTCCATTTGCGCCGACTGCTATACACATTCCGGTTTTGGAGGAGGAGATAGAATAGATTGCCGAGGCGAGGGCAGTGACTTTATTCCATGTAATTCCTGCATCTTCGCTACGGTATATATCGCCATTGCCGGCACCGATGAGGAGGTTTTTGGCGCCACAATATTCGACACAGTGGAATTTATTTCCGGGGTTCACTTTGCGCGTTGTCCAATTCCCACCAAAGGTTTCTCGGCGATAGGCATTGCCGTTATCATCGACAGCAATAGCGCCTTGGGGAGAGAAAAATGCGACCGATAGGAGGTCGCCCATGTTGCCAAAGGATGGTTCGTGAAAGGTAGCGCCATAATCTTTGCTTTCGAGAATGGACGTAAATTGTCCGGCAGCAACAACATACTGTCCACTTGCTGATACAGCAATCGTATGCATACCAATTTTTTGGCTCGGAGTCGAGAGGTGATTCCATTTAAATTGCGCGTGGGCAACAAAGTGCGCATCTGCAAGAAGTGCGAGGAGGAGAAGGAGTATGTACCACCGTTTGGTAAAAACTATGTGCATGAAGTTCCTTTGGGAAATTGATGAGGTAATTGACCTGTAGCGCCGCAGACACGAGTGGCGGGTGGATGGTTACAAAGTACTACTACGGTTGGACGCAAGGGTGGCCGCAAGCGACGTCCGGAAATTGATGAAGGGGTACAAAATTTGTATTTGCTGGTTCTATCAATCGTTATAAAAATATT
>JBPOHH010000440.1:0-3901 GCA_052035765.1 Bacteroidota bacterium | reverse complement strand
GGCACGATTAACGGCGTGAAGTCTATCGAGCTCGGTCTCTCTCCCAAAACCCTCGAAGTGCTCCGCATCAGCATCACCGATGCGAATACTACCCAACGTTGGAATGTATCGTCGATGAAAATTGACGTCAAAATGCCCGATTCGACCTTTCAATTCTCCCCGCCTCAAAACGCAAAAACCATTGATATGCGGTAATCTCATCAGTCGTCTCGTTCAAAACTGAGCCGTCGCCCAACGATAGCGAGCGAGCGCTCTGTGATAACCTGCAATGGCATCGACTTCCCGCCCTGCTGCCTCTGCGCTGAAACGTTCCCGGAAATTGACGGTGAGCAATGAGCTTTCTCCACGTTCAAAGAGCTGGCGTTCTGCTTTTTCAAGTGCATCGGCGGACTCACGCTCTGCGCGTGCGGCGTTGTATTGCTGGTATGCTGCAAGCACTTCGGAGGCGGCATCTTCGATTTCAGCGCTGATATCACGTTCTAAAAGCAAGCGTTTGAGCCCGACAGTGCGTTGTTTGATTTCTGCCTGTGTCATTTGCCCTCGGGCGTCACGTTGCAGGATAGGTATCGAGAAATCGACGCCGATTTTGTAGTCTAATCTGTCGGGAGTATCTGCATTCAACTGCGAGGTAAACGGTGCAAATTTTAAAGAAATATCGGGCTTCCACTGTTCATTGGCTACATCTCTATCTACATCGGCGAGGCGCTGCTCGACGGTATTGAGCCGTAATTCCGGGCGTGATGCCAGACCTATGAGGCGATCAGCTGCGTATTGTGCCGGGGTAAGCGTTGCAGCGGCAGGAAGAGGAGACGGTATGATATCGGGCTGTATATCGGCTGCTGTACTACCATCGGGTTTCCAGAGAAAGACCGAGAGCGCAATCGACGCCTTTTCGTAATCACGACGTGCTTTGATCGACAGGCCGAGGCGGCGCTGAATTTCCTGATAAATTTCCACCGAGTCAATTGGCGCACGCTCGCCACTTTTTACTTCCTCTCGAATAGCACCTCCACGAAATTGCGCAATCTCAAGAAGTTCATTCGCTATCTGATACTTACGGTAAGAAGCGCTCCACTCCCAGTATTTTTCGGCTGATTTGAGAAAGAGTTCATTTCGTGCGGCGACAAGCTCTGCACTCGCTGCCTCGGGAGAATTTTCTGCCTTGAGGATGGATGCACGATTCTTATCAATGAGAATATTCCTCCAAAGCGGTATGCTCACGCCGAGCATCGCTTCACCGCTCAAAGGTGTATTGTCATCCTGATCGAATAAGCCCAGTGTACGCTTCCAACCAACCATAATTTTTTGTCCCCAATAGAGCGGAATGGTCGCCGAGACATCGGCAGACTGCTGCTTGAATTTGTCGAATTCACGCTTGGCGGTGAGAGAGGAGGTGAGCTGAGGGTCGAGCGAACCCCATGCGCGCTGGAGAGTTGCGTCAGCATTGCGAATGCCGAGGCGTGCTGATTGGAGCTTTGGGTGATTGGCATTAACGACTGCAAAGACCTCATCGAGGGTGAGGGTCGCACCGGGTGCACGTGCGAGGAGACTGTCGCGGAGAAAAGGGAAATTGCTTTGTCCGTAACTACAAGTAGATGATAAAAGAAATAAGCAAAACAGCAGGCGAAAATACATTATTTTTCCTCCGATGTTTTGTCTGACGAAGATTCTGTTTTATTCTTACGGGTCGGCTTTTCGACGGAAATCGGAAAACTGTTGATTTGTCTCCAGAGTTCATAACCCAAGGACACGGTATTGAGCTGCATCCATCCCGCGCATTTGGTGCCGAGACGTAAATTCTCCGAACTTGGCCAGTGTTCGCTCGTGGAGTCGGGCTTGATGACGACCCGGAATTGACCTTTTCCATCATCACTTTCGAGTGCATCGACCACGGAAATTTCACCGCCGAACGTACCGACGGCGACGGATGGCCATCCTGCCACCTGCACCGCAGGAAAACCGTCGAATTCCAAGCGTACTTTCTGACCAATAGCCATAAGTGGTGCATCTGTCCCGTTGATGAGGAGTTCGACGGCGAGTGAGGTGGTCTGAGGAGCGATGACTGCGAGCTGATCTCCCTGCTTCACCGTTTCACCAGCGCCGAGGGTGAAGAGGCGTACTACTTTTCCGTCCACCGGAGCGCGTACTATTGCTGCGTCACGGCGCATGGAGGCAGAATTGAGTTCGGAACGGGATTTATAGAGAGAATTATCAATACTTGAAATAGTTTCAAGGGCTTTTGATTCGTCGCCCATGACTTTCAGCACTTTGGAGGTGCCTTCGGATTCTTTATTCGAAATCATTGCCATGGCTTCATTTTCACCGCGGCGGGCTGACTCGACATCGGCTGCGATGGAATTATACGCCACTTCACCGCGCTGAAGCTCCAGCCGGGCATTTTCAAATTGACGCTGCGACAGGAGTCCTTTGTCGTGTAATTCCGAACGGTCCTTGAACCTCTGACGCGCGATTTCCCAGTCAAGCTTGGCTTGCTTGAGGCGTTCCTCGGCGGCTATCCTGCGTTGCACGGATTGTTCCAACTTCTCCTTGGCTCCGTTTACTCCTGATTCCCGGGCTTTTTCTTCGGCTATTACCTGCTTGCGAAGCGAGGAAATTTGTTCTAAAATACTCTCTCTGCGGCTATACAATGCCGCAAGCTGTTTTTCTTGATTGTCGAGTAATTCCAAATCCAAAAACTTCGAGTCAATATCCTGAAGGATTGCAATCGTATCGCCGGCTTTGACCGCCGCGCCCTCCTGTACTACCCATCGCACGAGTCGTCCCGAGATCTGCGCTTCCACATATTGCGGACGCTGTGCAGGTGTGAGGGCAGTGACTTTCCCTTTGCCGGTCACGGTCTGTACCCATGGCACGACCGTGAGCATGAGCGCAAGCATGCAGAGTAGTCCGAGTAGTATCATCGCCAGCAGGCGAACAGAATGCGTGGATTTGACGACAAGCTGAGAATAAGAATGTTTGCTGAATTCTGTTGTATAATTCGGTGTCTGCATTACTTTTGCTCCGTAGATTGAGTGAATGGAAACGATCGGAGAAGATGAGATAAGTCCGGGAAAAGCGCCGAGAAGACGGAATCATTCTGTCCGGCTAGCTTGCGTGGAGCGCCTATTTCCACAATATGCCCATCGCTGAGCACAAATACCGTATCGGCAGCGGCAACTACTTCAGGGTCGTGGGTAATTCCCACAATCGTCCATGGATGCTTGCGGTCGTAGAGTTCGGTCAGAATCTCGATTTTGATATTTTCTTCGAGTCCGGTAAACGCTTCATCGAGAATCAACAAGCGGGGTTTGTGAACGATCGCGCGGGCGATCATCAAGCGGCGGATTTGTCCGGTGGAGAGGTTTTTGCCATGGCTCAGGACGATTGTTTGGAGTCCTTGCGACTGCCGGAAAAATACTTCATCAAGCCGAGTAATTGCAACAGCTTCCATCACATCCTGCGGGGTGATTCCACTGCGCCCCATCACGATATTATCCCAAATGGTACCCTCAAAGATCTCGTCATTTGGCAGGACTAATCCCACATTCCGTCGTAAGCTCCCAAGGTCGAGCGTTCGACAGTCAAATTCATCCATGAGGATGGTGCCGATCGTCGGGTCGTACATTCCGAGCAGCAAGTGAGCCAGCGTGGACTTCCCGGCGCCGCTTTTCCCGACGAGACTCACACGGCTGCCGGCATTGACATAAAAGTCCAAGCCCCGCAGTACGGGAGGTGCATCGTACGAGAATCCGACGTTTTTACAACGGATGGACATCCCTTCCGTTCTCTCGGGCATCGTAAGCCCTCCCACACGCTCCAATTCTATATCCGTAATATGTCCGACTTTGTCCATTGCTGTTAGCAAGTCGTAGGTAAGTTCCAATTGACGAAAGAGCTTGTC
>JBPOHH010000079.1:0-5175 GCA_052035765.1 Bacteroidota bacterium | reverse complement strand
TCCACCGAGAACATCGCAGAAAGGCGTTTGAGGCGTTCGCGCCATGCTGCTGTGTCGATCACAAATGTCGCGCCCGGCTCGGAGTATTGATTCGGACGTTCGAAGGAAAAATCAGCCGACGAGTCTTCTTCTTTTACTTTAACTGCTTTATTTGTTAAAACTTTGCCATAGCGTTCGACGGCTTTCTTGAATTGACGGTCGGTATTTGCCCAGATGACCGAACGGAGGGTTTGTTCATCGTCGGAGAAGGGAAGTTCCACGCCACGTCCGCTGCCACCGAATTCGAATCTGCTGCCGCGGATGGTATGGGTATTATCAGTTTTATAATCACCGACGCGGAGATCGATATCGAGGATACGTACTTTGGGCGCTTCGTCGAGTTCAATTTTGCCAAACGATGCCGAGATGCGCACGGTCTGCGTTTCGGTCACACTGTAGGAGAGAAAGTACGGCGGATTTTTCTGCGATTGGAGGTCAGTCATTGTCCGTTGGAGCTCGGCTTTGAGTGCTTTCATCACGGGAGATTGCTGAGCCGAGAGCTGAAGTGAGGCGACAAAGAGCGAGAGCAGGATAAGCGTTGATTTCATAAATAATGGATTGTGATGGAATTCAATTGAATACAAGAATGGAGAGTTTACCGAATTTGGAGTTCAAAAATACGGAGAATCGCTGAATGAGGCAATGATGCAGGTGGGAAATAACGGACTTTGGTCATCTTATTCCGCGTAGGGGCGAATTGCATTCGCCCTTGACCCAAGCACGACTTGGGCGAATGCGATTCGCCCCTACGTATTATTTATTTGTTCCAAAAAAAATCGTCAGAATCTTTTTCGTAAAGCAAATACCGTGCTTTTAGAAGTTGGTACTCGTAATGTATGGTAAACATTCTTATTTTTGTAGTACCTAAGCGTTTCGGACGTTTCGAGTAGGAAAGCTTCGCGCTTCATAACTCATAGGTGTTTTTAAAGCCATCAAGAGATCTTGGTGGCTTTTATTGATTATACCTCAACACGTTTGCTTCGACTCCGACCCTATTTTTATGACCACCACCGTGCGGTCATCGTGCTGTTCGAGCGAACCTTGAAATTGAATAATCGCACCCGAGATTGCCGCTTCAATTCCTGATGAACTCCTTTCGGATAAAGAATTTACGAGATGGAGAAGATTGTCCTCGCCGAATTGTTCATGCTCAATATCTTCTGCCTCCGTCACGCCATCGGTATAGAAAATAAACGCGCTTGACGGCGTGAGCGGGAGAGTCACTTCATCCAATTTCTCAGCAAACATATTGCCCTTCACGAGTCCGAGGGCGAGTCCTGCTGAATTGTAATATTCAAACCTATCCGATTGACGGATGAGCGGGAGTGTATGCCCGGCGCGGCAGAAGGTAACGGTATTTTTCTCCGTGTCAAATACTGCAATAACCAGCGAAATAAAATACTTGCGGTCGAGTGTAGCATAGAGATGCCGGTTGACATGCGTCAGGATTTCCTTCGGGGAATCATATAAATGCGCCGCTAAGTGCATCATTCCCTGAATCTTAGACATGTACAGCGCGGCGGACATTCCTTTGCCGGAAACGTCAGCGACGACCACCAAAAGCTTGGTTGGCGAGATAGAAATATAGTCGTAATAATCACCACCGACGACGAGGGCGGGTTCGTTGGAGGCGCAGATATCGAGCCCGGCGATATCGGGATTGCATTTCGGAAGGAGTTGTTTTTGAATTGAACGTGCGAGGGCAAGCTCCTCGGCAATCTTTATTTTCTCGAGTTCTCCCTGATGCAGACGTGCATTTTCGATGGCAATGGCTGCTTGAGATGCAACAGTGGAAAGAAGGTCGATATCCTCCTGAGAAAAGGGTTTGCCGTTAAGTTTTTGTCCGACATTAATGCTGCCGATGAGCTTGTCTTTGAGGAGCATTGGAACGGTAAGTGCTATGCCAAATTGGGTGATACGTTCATATTCCGTAGCGTTGAGCTGCGATTGAATGGCAGCGTCGGTATCAGCAAAATAGAGCGGTGTTTTGCGCTCCAGCATGAGATTGTACAAGCTGCCGGGTTCGTTGTCGGGTGTATAATAATCCGGTGGAATCTGCTTTTCCATTCCAAAATTATCAAACATCGCAGCCACCACATTTTCGACATGCATTGTGCTGGTGATGCGCTGCATGGTGGTCTGCAGGATTTCCCGGATATTAATTTTACTCGGTAATTCACGGCTAAATTCGAGCAATACTTTCTGATAATTGAGACGTTCCTGATAAAATAATCGATCGATTGCCTCTTGTGCTCTGCGTTTCATCGGGTCAAGGGCGAAGGCAATAGCAATTAACGTCATGATATTCAGGACTTTACTCTCGCTTGTGCCTAGAGTGCGCTCAAGAAAATTTCCAAAACCAACGACTAAAAGCAGATAGAGTCCTGCCATTGCTGCCGTGAGTCCGGCATAGACCAAACTCCGACGGACGACTGCATCGATATCCATGAGTCCATAGCGGAAGATGCTCACACCGAAGGCAAGTGGCAGTCCGATAAAGAGCAGAGTGGGGGTCAGGAGAATGGGATTTGTAAAAATAGCATCCGAACGGAAGATATTCAGGAGTATGAGATAGGTGAATGTGGAGAGAACAACGCAGATGCTGACGATAATTGGTCGTAGACGTTCGCGGTGGGGGAGCTGCGGGTATTTCATATAAACATAGACAAACATCGCAAGTCCCATCGTAAAATACGTATTAGGACTCAGTACTATGAAGAGTACATTTTCAAGAATACCGGCTTTGTAAAATTTATATCCGTTGAGGTGAAAGAGGATAATAATCAGGAAATTGAACCCAAAGAGCAAATATGTAACAAGAGTTCGATGTTTGGGAATAAGATCGATCGGGAAACGGGTAAAGAACAGAATAAAGAATGGAGGACCGAATATCCGGCCGATATGATAGGCAAGGGCACTCAAAAACGCAGCAAATCCCTGAGGAGTCATGAGTATATTCCATGTTTCGGGAGTGCCTTTAAATATCAAGTTAATAGGATCGACAGAATTGAAAAACGGAGGGTTCGGCACGGCGAAGAAGAGCAGTGAAAGCAATCCATACAGCCAAAAACGCCGCTGCAAGACACCAACGGGCTTGGTCATTGCTACCGTATAGCCGAAGAGTAAGAATCCAAATCCGAGAAGGAAAACAGAAAAATACGAGTAATCAAAGACTTTAATGATAAGGATTTGGGTGTCGAATTGCTTGCCTGCACGCTCTATGGTGTAGGTGGCGTAACTGTTCAAGGGTACATTATTGAGCATTTTGACGGCGTCTTCACCATGCTCAAATGATTTTCCGTTGAACTTGACGAGGTAGTCTCCATCCTTAATCCCGGCTTGGTCGGCTACTCCGCCTTTGACGACCCGATTGATGAGGTACTTTTTGAGTGACGGCTGGTAAACCCACAGGCATTCGTCATTTCCGGGCACGTGCAACACCATGATGTACATAAAGATATACAAGCTGGGTATCAGGGCAAGTATCGTCACGGCAGTAACGAAAATGCGGATAAAACGTGCCGAAAAATTGTTTAACAGTGGCTTCATTCTGCTGTAAAGTCCGCACCGGGTGCGGTTGTTTCTTTCGAGATTCTTGGAATTGTCGTAAATTTACGAAGTATTGAGTGAAATTCTCTCAATGCGGTTGCAAAATTAACCTTATTTATCCGGAGTAATTCATGAAATTTACTACTGTCAACTCTATTTCCCATCTGCGAATGGCTACTTTTTTGCTCATGAGTGCTTTCCTGATACAATGTTCGAGCCTGACAGGACTGCTTTTCCCCGTAAAGAATGATGTCGGTCTCGGCGCTCAGATGGACACACAGATCCGCGCCAATCCCAAAGAATACCCAATTCTCAATGATGTCAAAGCCAAGCAGTATGTGCAGAATATGGTCAATCAACTCCTGCAATCACCGGCAGTGAAATATCGCGGCACTTTCCCTTATACCGTTGAAATTATTAAAGATGACAAAACTATCAACGCCTTTTGCACGCCCGGCGGATATATTTATGTCTATACCGGTCTCATCAAAATGCTCGAAAATGATGCAAGTCTGGCGGGAGTATTGGGGCATGAAATTGCGCATGCCGAACTCCGACACAGCGCCAATCGCATGGTAAAAGCATACGGAGCGCAAATGGCACTCGAAATCGCTCTCGGACAAAATTCCAGCAAAACGGTGGAAGTCGCGGCTAACATGTTCACAGGGCTTGCGTTACTCAAAAACAGCCGCGACGATGAAAGCGCAGCCGACGAGTATTCGTTTACGTATATGCAATCGACAACCTGGTATCCGGGTGCAATATCGTATTTCTTTGAAAAAGTAAAGGGTAACGGCGGGAATGCAATCGAAGGACTGCTTTCGTCACATCCATTACCGCAGGATCGTTTGGATGCGATGAATAAGAGAATTAAAGATGCGAAGCTCGCGCCGCCGACCGAACAGAATTTATCGTCACGTTCATACGCCGATTTCAAACGCCGACTTCCTTAAGTAATTGAATATAGAATTGGTTAATTAATGGTTGTTTTTTTCATTCTTGAGTGTATCTTATGAACATACTCCAAAAACTCACAACTGTACAGCAGTTGCACCAATCTCGTCTGTGTGTAGGATTAGACACCGACATCACTAAAATTCCCAATCATTTACGCGATTCAGATAAAGGAATTCTGCGGTTTAATCTGGGGATAATCGAAGCAACGGCGCATTATTCGTGTGCCTTCAAGTTCAATTTCGCCTTTTACGAACAGTACGGCAAGCGTGGCTTGAAAGCCCTCCGGAAGTCGCTCGAAGCCGTTCCGAGAGGTATTATTACCATTGCCGATGCCAAGCGCGGTGATATCGGCAATACATCGACGGCGTATGCGAAGGCGGTTTTTGAAGAAATGAATTTTGACGCAATTACGGTAAGCCCTTATATGGGAAGAGATTCCGTCGAGCCGTTCTTGCAGTATGAGGACAAACTCGTCTTTGTACTCGCCTTGACATCCAATCCAGGTTCGAACGACTTCCAACGCTTAATTGCCGATGGAAAACCGCTCTACCGTCATGTCGTCGAGAAATCAATGTCGTGGGAGGCAAAGTCTGCCCTCGGTTTCGTCGTCGGCGCGACGCATCCCAAAGA
>JBPOHH010000629.1:0-2133 GCA_052035765.1 Bacteroidota bacterium | reverse complement strand
ACTTGGAGCGGGGGCGATGTATTTTACGGATAATCCTCTTTCGTGTGGATTGTGTGTTTAGGTGCGCTGGTTTGCGTGGATGTGTTTGGCGACGATTGTGCGAAAAACCCTACGTGCTGTCTGATTGTTTTTTTGCCGTGCATCCTCTATCGTGGTATCGACATGATCGTCGATGATAAAGGCAGTAGCAGGTTCTGCGTTCATGTTAAATACAACATGGATTCCGGCCAAAGGAATTTCATAAAGACTCAGCAAGGGCTCAGAATACCCATCATTGCCGTATTCGTCGATTCGATGTGCCTCGCTGGCGGTTACTATGTTCCAAAATTTTTTGACCGGTATTGTTATTTCGTGATGCATTCGTTAGATTGATTAGTAATTAAAAGTACATGAGAATATTTTCTTTCCGGTTGGTATCGTACACATCACTATTCCAATCTACAGCTTCTGACACGGATATTGATATACAAAAGGGTTTCTCTATTTACCCTTGACTATGTATGGTTAGAAATAGAAGAAAGAGTTGTTGGTGAAATTATGCGAACCTCGGATAGCTCCACTCGCAGGCAAATCAAAGACGAAAATTGATGAGAGCATGCCATTCTAATCGATGATTTGACCGAAGAAACGTGACGTGATGATGTCATACAAGTATAACCAAACCGCAAGTTTCGATTCATCTTCCTCCAAAAGAATCAGTAAGACAACGGAGCGAGAATATCCTTACAGTCAATTCCTATCTGTTTTCCTGGTTACCGTTTGCGCTTTCAGAGCTTTTAAACTCTCGGAATTCTCCGTGGAAATTGTGTATGCGGAAGTCCTTATGAGCATACTATCACCTCATCTTCACCTTGTTTTTGTCCTTGATAAAGAAATCAGCGGCATACCTCTTATACAACTCAAACAAAACACCATGATAGCATTTTCAAGGGGTTGCGCTCGGTAGGTTCAGGAATTCATTATGCGTTTGATGAGGATTGGTGGCATCGAAAGCCGGTGGTAGTGCACCGAATGTGCGGCTAAATTACACATTTCTTCCAAAGGTGGATGCGATTGCCGTGCTCTCAGGAGGAAGTTGGAGCAGGAGCGATTAATTTTATGGAGCAACCTCTTTTGTATGGTATTTAACCACATAAAAAGTCATATATTTGCGCGCCGCGGTAAAGTATGCCGCAGGTACATACATTTTTTACATTTTTTCGGAGTTTTGTTTATGGTAAGGTTTCGATTCCTTTTGTCCCTCGGATTGGTGGGACTCCTCATGTTTACGTCGTGCGCCAAAGATTCATCGACGTCCACTAGCACCGATTCATACACTTTTACCGCTAAGGTGGATGGAACTGCCTGGGATGGAACAGCAACAGCCGTTGCGACAAATAAGTCTTTGGGCGGACTTCAGCCCTTTTCCTTGAGTGGTTATGCCAATGGTCTTTCGATCGGTCTGACAATAGCTCAGATTTCGGATACTGGATCCCGCGCATTCGACGCACAATTCAGATTTAATACAGCCACCATTACCGACGGCACGAATACCTGGTCCACCGCCTATGGCAGCAGCTGGGATAATGGCACTATACATGTAACCAAGCTGACATCGACAATGGCAGAAGGTACATTCGATTTTACTGCTGTTAATGGTATCGATACAACCAAGATACGACGGATTACCGACGGAAAATTCACGGTGAAATTACAATAATTAAATACCCGTAGTGTAAAAATGACCTTGATGGAATTCAACCTCTTTCAAGGTCATTTGCGTTTGTACAGAATTCACATGATACCCAGCCCACAGCAACGATTCTTCACCTTCTAGGGACGCTCAGTGCTGGGTTACCGCAACCGAATCATGACATAGGGCAGATTCATCCCCACCACCAACACCCTCTCCGGCAAAGCCCGCGTGAGCCGATTCAAATACCAACCATCCTCCTTATAATACTCCCAGTCTTTTGTTTCAAAATAGCGGATATACTGCTTGATTATCGCAAGAACATCCTTCGTACGATAGAGCGTATCATGATTCGTGAATCGCAGCACATTGAGTCCTGCGTCGTTGAGTCCTTCTTCTTTGAAATAGTCTTTTTCGCGTTGTTCGGTCGTGGTGTGAATGCTTCCGTCTATTTCGATAAC
>JBPOHH010000347.1:0-1572 GCA_052035765.1 Bacteroidota bacterium | reverse complement strand
CTCGGACTGAAACTTGTCAAGTATTTAGCACGCAAGCTCGATGGTGAACTGCAGATTTCTAATCATACAGGTATGACCACAACGATCACATTCTCACAATTAACGGACGATGACGAAGAGGAGTAATTAATGCAAACACAATCAATGAATACTTCAATACAGCCAACCTTTCGGATCTTCATTGTAGAAGATGAACCTATTACCGCCGAGGATCTCGAATATCTGCTCCGTGGCTGCGGGTATGACGTTGTAGGTAATGAAGATACCGGCAAAAAGGCATATCAGAAAATTGTCGAGACCAATCCCGACCTCGTGCTGCTCGATATCAAGCTCAAGGGGAAAACCGATGGCATAGAAGTCGGCGCATGGCTCCATGAACGGATGCATATTCCGGTGGTGTATCTCACGGCGTATGCTGATAATGAAACACTTGAGCGAGCGAAGCTGACCGAACCCTACGGCTATATCCTCAAGCCATTTGAGAAAAATCAAGTCAAAGCGACCGTCGAAACTGCGCTGCATAAATATAGTATGGAGAAACTAGCCAAAGAGCGCACCGAGCAAGACCTTGAAAGATTTGAACAATTGCAGCGGTTAGTAGAGCAATTCATGGAAAAGGCGCAGTGATAGCCCCGGGTCTCTTACAAATTTGTGGAACATAGAATATTAATCGTAGGGGCGAATTACATTCGCCCTGGTCGTGTTAGGGTTTGGGCGAATGCAATTCGCTCCTACGGCGGAAGAGAAGACCATCCACAAAAATTGTCACCATTCCCTCCTCAATACCCATCCGTATGTAATCCCGATAAATACGTGACAAGATTGACCTTGGTCGGCAGTCCGAGCTTTTTGCGGATTTTGTAACGGTGCGTCTCCACATCTCGGATAGTCACCCGCATCAGTTGCATAATTTCCTTCGTTGAGAGACCGATTTTCATAAGACACGATACCTTCACTTCTGTTGGCGTGAGCGTAGGGCATTGCCTAAACAGTTCTTGAATAAACTTCGGATTAACCTTCGTGAATTGCTTTTGAAATGAATTCCAGTCAAATTCATGATTGGTATCGACGGTGAGCACGCGTTTGAGCGATTCCAACTGGAAATTTTTATCATCGGTCGGCGCTTGAAGTATTAGTGATGCCTGCGCTACAAAATCATCCAAGAGTTTTTGTTTGCGGAGTAAATTCAACGACATTTCCACCAATTCACTGTTCATCCTGTGAATATCCATTTCTAATTTTTTATTGGATGTATGAAGAAGTTCCACCATTCCACGAATGCTTTGCAACACGTTCGTCATTGCCGAATATGCACTCTGCTGCACAGTTACCAATTCCGCAACTTTCTCCATATCCCCGGAATGAAGTACTATCTCAAACGTAGAAAACACGTCATTTGCGCGTGTAACAGCCGCCATCGCATCATCAAGCTGAGCTATGATTTCTACACGCGGTTCGTCTCGTTGCTGTATGGTGTGTGTAGCCATGGATCGCATTCTCCCCAAAACATCCGGTTTATTTGATTTTTTTAATAAAATTATGAAAAATATCAAGAATCCATGGGAAATTTGT
>JBPOHH010000404.1:0-1541 GCA_052035765.1 Bacteroidota bacterium | reverse complement strand
CTCGTGTTCGATTTCGGAGGAACTGTTTACTACATTCTTGGAACAAATCACGACCTATAAACAATATAAATATCGGCTTAAAAAAGGTCGTCTCTTCTCTGAAGGAACACTCAAAGACTTGTCTCCGGCTATGCTGGCAGAAATTGTTCATTCACGGCAAATTGATCACAGAAAAGCAGTTGCCGGTAACCCGGATATCACTAAAGCAGCCGTTGCTGTGCTGCTTCAGGATGAGCAGCTCGAAGTACTTCGTGAACTTACCGAGAACAAAAACGCCCTACAACTAATGAGAGGTCGCGAGATTTGCGATATAGTGCAAAACACGAACGATACCATTATACTTAGAAATCTTGCTTCGATATTTACGGTCAGTGGTGATCTAGCAAAAGACATGAGTGAGCATACTCCGTTGATTGAGATTCTGGTTAAGAATCCGGATTGCGAAGTGCGAAAACACATTGCGGAGTATTTATCTATCCAGCGAATCGAAGCAGAGCAACACGACGAATATCTTGATGCCGAAATGGTGAGTATGGTCAATAAGTCAACCGAATCCAAACGCAATGATCGTAAAGGAGAATCCTAATGCCAAGCTCCAAAAACTTTACCTTCGATGGTGGTGCAGCGATATACTTCGGTATGTCGCTGCTCGCTTTGTTTCTCACATGTATTACTCTTGGAATCGCCTACCCTTGGGCATTATGTATGAAAGAGCGGTGGCGCTGCCATCACACCTTCGTTCAAGGCAGACGGCTGAAATTTCTTGGTGGTGGCGCTAGACTTCTCGGACAATGGATCAAATGGTTTTTTCTTATGCTCATCACTGCCGGGATTTATTCCTTTTGGGTTGTTCCTGCTCTCAACCGATGGGTTACGGAACATACCGATTTTGCTGATGCTTGAATGCGTGAAGAATTCTATGGTCATTCATTTTTTCTATGGTACTTGAATGACCGTAGAATGGTATATTGCTTGTGTTCACAGGCACAGTACTTCACAATTCAAAATATCTTCCATGGATTCTTCCCAACTCCGTCGCTGTATGAAAATTATTCGTTTCCTTTCAACACATAAAGGAAGTAGTACCAAGGACATTCACACGGAAATTCTTGCCGATAAGGAATATCGGGATGTTCATCTCCGGCAAATTCAGCGCGATCTTCATGTGCTCGAAGAAGAACAACTTCTCGAATCAGAACAAATTGGTCGGGACAAATTCTGGTCAATTTATCAAGACTGGGAAAACATCCTTCCGGAAACGTATAGCGGTCATCAATTGCTCGGGCTTTATGTGCTCAAATCATATCTGACGCAGTTCAAGGGTACGCGCATCGAGAAGGACATCGACGAGCTCATCAAAAAAATCGAAGGGTATGCCTCGGGTAATGTGTATCTCCTTTCGATGGAACATTCCGTCGGTCAAATGAATCTTGCGCGAATCAACGATGATATTCTCATCGGCTGCGTGGAAGCAGTGAGGAATGGGAAATGGGTGGTTGTCACGTATAACAATCAAACAGAAAACACGCTCAAGACCTATC
>JBPOHH010000754.1:0-3222 GCA_052035765.1 Bacteroidota bacterium | reverse complement strand
CACGGGAGCCGAGGATTCGGCCGCTGCTTTTGAAAAATTATCGGCACAATTTACCAATGTGTGCTTTACCAAGGGATAGAAATGTTAGCTCGTGCAGTGGAACGGCGAAGTCCATGAAATTCCGTCTTTTCCCGTAACGCCCGTTGACTCAACCGGCGCCGGTGACATGTACGCAGCCGGCTTTTTGTATGGCATTACGCACGGTTACTCGGCGGATAAAGCAGGACGCCTCGCTTCGTACGCCGCCTCAAAAGTCGTGTCGCAATTCGGCGCGCGACTCAAAGAATCACATATCGCCGTACGGGATGAAGTTCTCGGCGCTTGATTTTCGGAATGGCACGCTGATGACACTGATTTTTTATGATCTCCGCTGATTATCATATACTGCACTTTGCCTGAAATTGACGTTCTGTGACTGATTTTTTCGGAATGGTACGCTGATGACGCTGATTACTATGATGTTCGCTGATAATCATCATTAATCTTAACAAACCAGCGCTATCAGCGTGCCATTAACTGCCATGACGACCATTACTTATACGACTACAATTATGAAATTTCTCACGACAGTATTCCTTGTTTTTTGCTGTGCGGCGCTGCCTCTTTTGGCGCAGTCGGGCATGAGTTTTGCCGATTTTTCCAAGAAATTGGAACCGTATTTTGATAAAGAATTAATCGATGATATTCCCGCGCAATTGCCTCAGGGGTCGGATTATAAGATCTGGAGTTGGGACGTCGGTGACTTCTCCGGAGATGGCTTCAATGATGTAGCCTTTGCCGTCAAGATTATGGGCGACAAACGCAAGGTAATGAATATTTACCTACTTACTGATATTGAAGGATTCCTTACCACGGTCGCTCAATTCCAGTATTATTACGTCGATCTCCCTCTCGAAGTAGGCGTAGTAATCAAAGAAAATGCCTGCTATACCACTCGCAAACGGGAGGAATTCAGTTGGGTCGTGCGGGGCTATCGCTATGATATGGGTTCGGTGATTTTACTCGATGAATTCACCACCGCCAAGGTCGATAAATATACCCGAGAGACGTATAAAAATTACCAGACGCTCCAGACATCCGAACGATTCCTCAACACAAGTACCGACGAAACTGCGTTCTCTACCAAATACTTATCCATCCCCTGCTACCCACGCGGACGCCAAATGTACCGCGGCTATACCGGCGAAGCAATCAGTAAATCGGTCGATAATGTGCCTAAAGGTGCCTTCTATTGGGGTGGTGAAAATGACTGTTCGTACTCTGTACGCTCGGTGTATGACGAGGATTTTCTCTATATGACGATTCTCGTCAAGGACGACGAACTCATCACCGGGCGGTGTGACACGTGCACGGCAGATTATGTCGATATATGGTTCGACACCAATCAGCCCGGCGACGATGGCGAACGTTTTGTATCCAAAACGAAGCGCTCGCACAAGATGTCGATACGCTCGTCGGCGGACTCGGGGCTGTACTGCATCACGGCACGTTTGGGCGATTTCTTAGAACGTAAACCCTATATAAAATTAAAGACTACCGACGAACTCGAATTGTCTCAGCGCAGCGCCGTCAATCAAGTCAAAGCGGTCGCTGCTCCCCGAAAAAACGGCTATATGGTGAAGCTCCGCATTCCGTTTTTAATGCTCGGCTACGAGAGTGCGCCGGTCGATGACAAGGAAATTACCCAACTCGGGTGTACGGTTGTCGTGCATGACTCCGACAATGAATTCCGTCCGGAGGAAGAGGCGCTGGTCTGCACGTCGCCCTTTTCGGAACTCAATCCTGCGACGTATGGTACGATTCTCTTCATACCTCAGGATCAATGGTACGGCGAGACAACGAATCTCTATACGGACGCGCTTCTGAAGTACCTTACAGAATTGGGCTTTTAAGTTTAGTGATGTCGTTAAATGACAATTTTTCGGTATTGTCATGCTGAGTTCTTAAGGAGCACAAGCCCGCTCCTATCAAAAACAATGACACAAGACAAGGAAAACATAGCCCATGATTTTAATCATGGGGTCAAGAGCCCCAACAAAAAACCGTATGCCGTTTTAACGGTTTGAACGCAGAAAATGGATGGATCTATTCCACTTCGCTCGATACATTCAATCCAACGGTTTCAACCGTTTAGATACGGTATTCGGCGTAATATAGCGCCAACTTGAATATTTTTAATGTGTTGGCTGAAGAGTTGTTCAGTGGATGTCACATGTGTCATTAACAGTGAGTCTTCGAGCGAAGAATCGCCACTTGCAGTACGGACAAGTACAACGGATAAGCAAGTGGCGATTCTTAGATTCTCTGTTAAGGACACATTTCGCATTCATCCATTATTCCTACAAGTAATACAATGATAATAGTTGAGTTATCATTTTGATTCTGTGTGCTGTATGTAAACGGTTGAAACCGTTGGATTGGTTGTATCGTGCGTATTGGAAATGGTTGAAACCATTCTCAGCTTTCAAAACCGTTAAAACGGTTTACGAATTCTTGCCTCGACTCTTGACCCCATGATTGAAATCATGGGCTAAGTTTTTACCTTGTATCATTGTTTTTGATTGGGGTGGGCTGCCGCTACTTAATAACTCAGAATGGCATAAAGAATAGCTGTAATTTAATATATAATTAGCACTTAACTCACTCAACAAGAATAGCCCATGAAACGCAATCGCCTTCAGACATTTATTCTGCTTCTGCCGTGGCTCTTGACGTTTGCTGTGTTTTGGCTGTACCCGCTGCTCTATTCGCTCTATCTAAGCTTTACGAAATACTCTACTCTTGCCCATACCGCACAGTTCATCGGGCTTAAGAATTATTCCACTATCCTCACCGACCGTACGTTCTGGGATGCCCTTCGCAATACCATGATATTCACATTCGGCACGGTGCCGGTAACGACGACTTTTGCGCTCCTGCTTGCAGTAATTCTGCATACCAATGTGAAACGTTTTGCCGGATTTTTTCGGGCAGCGTATTTTATGCCGTCGGTGACGTCATTAGTAGTAATTGCTTTAATATTCACGAACTTATACGCTAAAGACGGGTATATTAATCTTCTGCTTGGCATGCTCGGAATTCCTCATCCTGCGCGCGGATGGCTCCTCGAACCCGGCACGGCGCTCCTGTCGGTGATGGCAATGGACGTCTGGATTTCGACCGGCTATTACATGGTGTTGTTTTTGGCGGGCTTGCAAACAATTCCGACCGATTTATACGAGG
>JBPOHH010000418.1:0-8942 GCA_052035765.1 Bacteroidota bacterium | reverse complement strand
AAGTCAGGAACATAGGCACCGTACGAGTGCTTGCCTTTTTCAATAATTATAATGTATTTCATAACGTTACTTATTTTAGTTTTGCTTGTTTTAGGACGCTAATAATCGTTCCTTTGGGCATTTCTGTCGATAGTTTTCCAGCAATCGTTACCGTTCCTTTTTTGGTAGGATGCTTGAATTGCCGATGACTACCTTTAGTTCGGTCTAGAAACCATCCGTCGATTTCAATTATTTCAATTAACTCTTTGACTTTCATCACTATAAAGGTGTATGTGCTAATGTAAAATAACTTCCTATCCATCAATGATGCGCCGCTTCTTCTTCCGACGGCTGAAATGCCATTACTTCATCAACGACTGCCTGCACGATTTCCGACTCTTTCACCCTGCGAACAACGACACCTTTGCGGTATAATATCCCAACGCCTTTGCCGGCGGCGATACCGATATCCGCTTCGCTTGCTTCGCCCGGTCCATTGACCACACAACCGAGCAGGGCAATCTTTACGGGCTTCTTTACTCCCTTAAGTGATTCTTCTAACTCATTGGTAATTTTAAATAAATCAACTTCTAATCTTCCGCAGGTTGGGCAGGCGATAATCTCGACACTACGTTGCGCAAGCCCGAGTGAACGGAGAATTTCCTTGCCTACTTCGACTTCTTTTTCGGGTTCGTCGGTGAGGGAAACGCGGATAGTGTCGCCAATTCCTTCGGCGAGGAGTGTGCCGATACCGATGGAAGATTTGATGGTACCGACGCGTGTCGTGCCGGCCTCGGTTACCCCTAAATGGAGCGGGAAGTCTGTTTTCTCGGCAAGCATGCGATATGCTTCAATCATCAGACGTACGTCAGTGGATTTAACGGAGATAATCACATCGTCGAAGCCAAAATCTGCACAAATCTCCGCATGGCGCATCGCACTTTCGAATAATGCTTCGGCGGTAGGATAGCCGTGTTTTTCTAAAATATCTTCTTCAAGCGAACCCGAATTCACTCCAATTCTGATGGGAATCTGACGTTCTTTCGCAGCCGTGAGGACTTGCTTGATACGTTCGCGTGAACCTATATTTCCGGGATTAATTCTCACTTTTGCCACGCCTGCTTCGATAGCACGGAGCGCAAAAACGTGGTTGAAGTGAATATCGGAAACAATTGGAATTCTAGTCTGTTTCACAATTTCACCAATCGCTTCGGCGGCGTCCCAATCATTAATCGTGATGCGGACGATATCGACTCCTGCCTCTTCGCAGCGATTGACCTGTGCGACGGTAGCTGCCACATCGCCGGTCTTGGTCTTGGTCATGGTTTGGACGCTGATCGGAGCATTACCGCCGACGGGAACAGTCCCGACCATCACCTGACGCGAAAGGCGCCGACGAAACGGCTTGACGATAAAGGGCTGTTCAGCTTGATCTTGTAAAACAGGCAAAGAAAAATCTTGCATAAAACTATAGTTGTAGAAATGATAGGAAGTTGTTTGTTTTAGTCTGTAAGTCTTTAAGTCGTAAGTCTTTAAGTCGTAAGTCTTTAAGTCGTAAGTCGTAAGTCGTAAGTCGTAAGTTGTCAGTTGTTCGTTTTCAGTTGACTGTTAGATAGTCGGTGAATTGTCAGTTTGTTAATCGTCGCGTAAGTTTTAATACAAAAATAGATAAGAAATTCAGTTGTTAGATATTTGAACTCAGAATATTAATTCCGAATAATCTGTAAAAACGATTCGTTAAGGCAGTGCTGCTTGTAAATTCCCCATTAACTTACTTACTACTTACTACTTCTCGACTTACTACTTCTCGACTTACTGACTTACGACTTACAGACTTACCACTTACGACTACCCGACTTACGACTGAAAAGCATCAATTCATCTTCTTACTAATTTCATACAGGATTTTCTTCTCTTCATCGGATAAACTGTTGAATCCTGTCGAAGAAATCTTGTCTAAGATAGTATCAATCTGACGTTGAGAGATTTCCTGGCCTTCGACAAACATACCCGAGCCGCGACCGACGGAAGGCGAAGTCATCGGTGTACTTGGTTGAGCAACATCAACCCTTCGTAGCGGAGAAGCAGGGCGACGGGGAACAGCTTGTTTATTTGAAGAAAAGATATTTAACACACGATCAACTCCATCAAATATACGGAGTTGGTCACCAAATTTAAGCAAGAAAAATCCAAAGACTGCACCACCGAGATGCGCAAAGTGAGCTACGCCGGAATTGACATTTGTCAATCCTGAAAAGAGGTCAATTCCTGCATAAATGAGCACAAAAAATTTAGCCGGAATTGGGAAAAATATCGGGAACATGATAATTGGACGGTCGGGGAAGGTGAGTCCGAATGCTAACAGTACACCAAAAATAGCACCTGATGCACCGACGGTAGTAGCGGGATTGACACCGGGAACGAATTGCACGCCAAGCTGCACAAGGCCGGCACCAATGCCGCAGAGTAGGTAAAAGGCGAGGAATCTGCGAGAACCCCAGAGATTTTCCAGATCAGCACCAAACATCCATAACGCGAAGAGATTGAAGAAGATATGAGAAAATCCACCATGCATAAATTGATAAGAAATCAATTGCCACGGGAGAAATTCACCACTCTGAATCGGTTGAAGTGCAAAGTAATCCGAGAAATACTCCGCAAGTGGTCTGCCACCAAGTGAATATAATTTCAAGAAAAAACCGTCAATGACGAAGACAATCGCATTGATAATCAATAATGATTTCAATACCGGCGGAAAGAAGGAAAAGCCCCGTCTTGGCGAAGAATAGTCGCGGTCGTAAATGCCCATGAATTGTTCAAATATAGAAGAAAGTGGATTAATTATCTAATGCCTGCACGCCCGGAAGCTCCTTGCCTTCCAGGAATTCAAGCGATGCACCGCCACCGGTGGAAACATGGGTAACTTCTTTTTCTAGATGGAATTGCGTGATTGCTGCTGCTGAGTCGCCCCCACCGATAATGGTGGTTGCACCGTTTTGGGTTGCCAAGACCATTGCATCAGCCACAGCACGTGTACCATGTGCGAAATTCGGCATTTCAAAGACACCCATCGGACCATTCCAAACTACTGTTTTAGCTGAGGTAATTTCTTGTGTAAAAAGCGCTTGCGTCGCTGTACCGATATCCATTCCCATCCACTCTTCGCCTATAGCTTCGACTGCTACATTTGCGCGTTGGGCATCATTGGCAAATGAATCGGCGACGACAGTATCAACCGGTAGCAAGAGCTTGACACCACGCGATTTGGCTTCGGCGATTAATTCACCGGCGAGCGCGATACGGTCTTGTTCGACGAGACTTTTGCCGACTTCGAGTCCCATTGCTTTATAAAACGTGAACATCATACCACCGCCAATGAGAATTGCATCGCATTTCGGCAGGAGCTGACGGATAACGTCAATTTTGCCGGAAACTTTTGATCCGCCAAGAATTGCGACAAACGGACGCTCAGGATGAGCGAGCGCAGTTCCTAAGTATTGGAGTTCTTTCAGCATCAAAAATCCCGCTGCCTTCTCACGAATAAAATGCGTCACACCTTCTGTCGAAGCATGCGCGCGGTGAGCGGTACCAAAGGCGTCATTGACATAGACATCGCCAAGGGAGGCGAGTTTTTGAGCAAACGCCGCGTCATTGGCTTCTTCTTCGGCATAAAAACGAAGATTTTCGAGAAGAATGACGTCACCGGCTGCAGCATCGCGAACCATATCAGCTGCTTCTTCGCCGATGCAATCTTTTGCGAAATAAACGGGTTGGTTTAATAATTCTGCAAGATATTCGGCTACCGGAGCAAGCGAGTATTTGGGGTTGACTTTCCCTTTCGGGCGTCCGAGATGGGACATTAAAATCGCGATACCGCCGTGAGCTATAATGTACTTAATGGTAGGGAGCGACTCGACGATACGGGTGTCGTCAGTTATCGTAGAATTTTCATCAAGGGGCACATTGAAGTCCACGCGTACAAGGACGCGGCGACCTTCAAGCGAAACATGGGTAAGAGATTGTACCATACAAAGTAAGAATGAACTGTTGAAATGATTGTGCGACGGAGCGTTATTCGACCGTCACACTTTTGGCTAAATTACGCGGCATATCGACATCACATCCCCGCTCGACTGCCGTGTAGTAGGCAAGAAGCTGCAGCGGGATAACTGAGAGCACCGGCATGAGCATTGGCAATGTATTAGGAATATAAATCACATGGTTAGCGACTTTCCCGATATGTGAGTCACCTTCGGAAGCGATGGCAATGACCTTGCCTTTGCGGGCGCGGACTTCTTCGATACCGGAGAGCACCTTGTCGTAAATTTCATCTTTAGTCGCGATGAACACGACCGGCATATTCTCGTCGATGAGGGCTATCGGACCATGTTTCATCTCGGCTGCCGGGTATCCTTCGGCGTGAATATAACTGATTTCTTTTAATTTCAGAGCACCTTCGAGAGCAACCGGGAAATTATATCCGCGTCCGAGGTAGAGAAAATTCTGCGCATTCGAATATTCTTTGGCGATTTCGCGTACTTGCTCGGCATGCTCGAGGATGTATTGAATTTTTTCGGGAATTGCTGTCAGTGCTTCGGCAATGCGCTTACCTTCGACGCTCGACACATTGCGCGTTCTGCCTAAGTATAATGCAAGTAAAGATAATACAGCTAATTGCGACGTAAATGCTTTGGTCGAGGCCACACCGATTTCGGGTCCGGCGTGCGAGTAAATTCCGGCATCGGTTTCCCGGGCAATTGAGCTGCCAACGACATTGACGATACCGAGAACGGTTGCACCCTTGAGCTTGGCTTCGCGGAGTGCGGCAAGCGTGTCGGCTGTTTCACCGGATTGAGAAATGGCAATAACTACATCATCAGGATAGATTATCGGCGAGCGGTAGCGGAATTCAGAGGCATATTCGACTTCGACAGGGATTTGCGCGAGGCGTTCGATCATGTATTCGCCCACGAGCGCAGAATGCCATGATGTGCCGCAAGCAAGGAAGATAATACGGCGTGCGTTGCGGAGCTTATCGGCTACATTGCGCAGGCCGCCGAGCTTCACATTGCCTTCTTCGATGAGGAGGCGTCCGCGCATTGCATCGCGGAAGGTCGACGGCTGCTCGTAGATTTCCTTGAGCATGAAATGTTCGTAATTACCCTTTTGAATACTCTGCAAGTCGAATTCAATCTCATGAATTTCACCGGTCGTCGTTTCATTGGCGATAGTTTTGGTCGTATAACTGTCACGGTGAATCACCGCCATCTCGTTGTCTGATAAGTAAATTACCTGTCTTGTGTGCTCGATGATAGCGGACGCATCCGAGGCAACGATATATTCATTATCACCGATACCAAGCACAATCGGACTCCCGCGGCGGGCGGCGATGAGGGTGTCCGGCTCGTGCGTCGAGATGACGACAATTCCGAAGGTACCGTCAATTTCATTGAGTGCGAGTCGAACGCTGAGCTCGAGGTCTTTCGTGCGTTTGTATATGTCACCGATGAATACTGCGAGTACTTCGGAGTCGGTGTCGGATTTGAAGGTATAGCCGTCGGTGAGGAGTTTTTTCTTGATGGCGAGGTAGTTTTCGATAATTCCGTTGTGGATGAGTGCGATTGAACCCGATGCATCGGTGTGTGGGTGGGCGTTGATATCGTTCGGCTCGCCGTGGGTAGCCCATCGCGTGTGACCTATGCCGATGGTAGAGTGCAACTTAGCGTGAGAAATTATTTTTTCAAGGTCTGCGACCTTACCGGCGCGCTTCGAAATTTCGAGGTTCCCATATTCGATAGTGGCGATACCGGCGGAATCATACCCGCGGTATTCAAGACCTTTTAAGCCATTTAGGATTATAGACGATGCGGGTTTTTTGCCCAAATATCCGACGATTCCACACATAAAAATTCCTTAATTAAAATGAAAGTCGCGGCTGTGACGATGCAGTGTGCTTTTTCTTGGAATGGGAATTCGTATATTTGTATTCGAATTTACTGTTTGATGCAATTACGCGCAGTTCCTTGCTGCCGAATCCGATAGTTGCATTCACCTTTACATGGGGAATAGAATATGTTTGCTCGTAGGATATTTACGTGGAGTCACGTACCTGTTTACTTTCTTTTGTTGATAGTATTGCCGACTGCAGGCACATTGCTTGCAGGATATTTGGCGATATTTGAGGGGATCATCTCGTGGCGAGATATTACGATTTTTGCGGTGATGTATGTACTTACTGAATTTGGAGTTACGATAGGGTATCACAGAATGCTCGTTCATCAGAGCTTTCAGACGAATCCGGTATTGAAGTTTATTTTTCTGATGCTTGGTTCGATGACGATGCAGGGACCTGCGATGAACTGGGCAAGCGTGCATCTCAAGCATCACGCCTTTACAGACCTGCATGAAGATCCCCACAGCCCGACCGTCGGCGGATGGCTTCACTCACATTTTGGTTGGATATTTTCGACGACACCTGAAGAAGTGCTACAGGCAAAGCAAACGTTCGGCAAGAAGTTTCTTCAGGATAAAATGGTCGTCTTTATGCACAAGACATTTTTCCTGTGGACGATTTTGGGCTTTGTAATTGCTTATATTGCAGGCGGTTGGACAGGATTGTTGTGGGGTGGATTTGTTCGTCTCTTCTTCACCTTACACGCAACATGGAGTGTGAATTCTATCTGTCATATCTTCGGTGGCCGATTATTTAACACAACAGATGAAAGCCGTAATAATTTCCTGATTGGCATACTGGCAATGGGTGAAGGATGGCATAATAATCATCATGCTTTCCCACGCTCGGCTTTCCATGGAATGCGCTGGTGGCAGATTGACTTTTCCGGGTATGTGATTAGAATATTGGAAGCTTTACATTTAGTGAAGAATGTCTATAGAGTGCCGGCAAATGTACTCGCCGAAAAAGCAGTAAAATAAGCACCGACAATCTGTTGAAAATGAAAAGACCTGATGAGCCTGCGCTTGTCAGGTCTTTTTTATTATGGCACCGGTAATGTATAATATTCTCAGATGAGAATGTTATTTACATCAATTAAGCTGCACCTCATCGACCTAAACCTAAAGTAGAAAAATGATTTTTCAAATCAAATACGACACCAATTAAACATCAATGCCGGCTTCGATACATATCGGAAAATAGACAGAAACAGTGGTGCCTCTATCGATTTCCGAGTGGATATGAAGGTTGCCCTTGTGCATTTCGACGAATTCTTTCACAATCGTCAATCCGAGTCCCGTGCCCTTGATTTTTTCTGTTCGTTTCGAACGGTAGAACGCCGTACAGACATGCGGTAAATCCTCTTGCGCAATCCCTGCACCTTGGTCACATACTTCAAGTACCAACTGATTCTCTCGCAAACGAAGGTTCACAGATATCACAGAACCCTCCGATGAATACTTCATACCATTGGTGAGCAAATTCCGAACGATGTGCTTTATCAGTCGTTTGTCCCAGACAACATACGGTAAGTATGGGTCCGCACTCAGCTCGATAGTGTGCGTCGGGGTTCTCAATAGACTTACGAAATCCTGTAATAACTCCTCACACACGATACGAGGGTCAACATGCATCGGTTGATACAACGCAGACAACGATTCTGCTGATGACTGTGTCAGTAAGTCGTCGATTAATGTCGTGAGCTCGGCTGTACGATAGCGGATACTCTGCAGAGTTTGCAAGCGTAACTGATAGTCCATCTTATCAAAATAATGTTCTAACAGTTCAGAAGAAATAGATATTCCCGCCAGCGGCGTGCGGAATTCATGTGAAACGGTCTGTATGAATCGTGATTTCAGGATGTTAAGCTGTTTTTCCTGATCAAGAGCAATTCGTAATTCTTCCTCGGCTTGCTTTTGCATGGTGATATCAAATGCTGACCCCATGATTTCTACGATAGTGCTTCCCCGGTGAACCGGCTCAAGCGAAATCAGCATGGTGGAGTCTTTGTATTGTGCTTCAAACTGAACACTTTGCCCGGAAAATGCAGTCATAATATTTGGTAAAAATACAGAATAGGTTGCTTTCGTAAAGATGGAGGTCAGGGTTCTGTTTTTGACATATCTTGTGTGAATAGAGAACTTCTCGGCAATCATCCCTTCGGAAAATGAAAAGTAAAATTCATCATCATCATTACGATAAATCATAAATAAATGATGCTGCACCAATCGTAGTAATTGTCGTACTTCCTCGGGTAATGTAAGAAGCATAGCCGTTGAAGGAATAAATGAAACTCAAAAAAATGCTGCACTGCATTGACGATGCGGTAGCGAGCAATTTGAACCTCAAAATTATCAATAAGAAAGAGGTGGCCGATTAGATTGTGTAATAATAAACGAATCTTTAGTGGAGCAAGTCCTGAGAGAGTGAGAGAATAGTATTTAATTGCGTCAATGAGTTAGGTCAAACACCGAAAGTGACAAAAACAATTCGTAACATTCCGTTACAGCTCAAAATCACACCGAATCTTTTTCATACGCATCGATGATATCGGCGACGAGTCGGTGGCGGACGACGTCGGCTTTGTCGAAGTAGATAAAGTCGATACCTTCGATACCGTGAAGTATGCGCTGAACATCAACGAGACCGGAGTCGTGTTTATTCGGCAGGTCAATTTGGGTGATGTCACCGGTGATGATAGCTTTCGAACCTCGTCCGAGGCGGGTGAGGAACATTTTCATTTGGGTAATGGTCGCATTTTGGGCTTCATCGAGGATGATGAATGAATTATTGAGCGTACGTCCGCGCATATACGCAAGCGGAACAATTTCAATGATTTCCTTTTCGCTCATACTTTTGAGTTTTTCGGGGGTGAGCATATCGCCGAGCGCATCGAGTAAGGGGCGGAGATACGGAACTACTTTTTCATTCAGGTCACCGGGGAGGAAGCCGAGTGATTCGCCTGCTTCGACGGCGGGGCGTGAAAGGAGAATTCTACTGACTTCATTAT
>JBPOHH010000176.1:0-2019 GCA_052035765.1 Bacteroidota bacterium | reverse complement strand
ATTGTCGGCTACCTGCATCACGCGTCGGAGCGAGTCACCGGAACATTCAATGGCAAAAAGAGTAGACTTAACCGTCAGAAGATAGTACTGCTCGCCAACGGCACCATTCCATTCAGCATGAGTAACAGCAAGCGGAAGTGATTTCTCAGCAAGTATTTGCGTTAATGAATCAATGAGCATCACCGACGATGCGCCATTACGCGCTACGAGAGCGAGCAGTCGATTACCCGCTGAAGTGGCCGAAAGTATAGACGCACCCGAAAGAGTCGAACTGTGCGAAGTGCCCCGCTCGAAGCCCTGCCACGCCGTGAGCACCGTTGCTTCATCAGCCCAGACGGGTTTTTGGGAAAGTAAAAACGCACTCGGAGGAGTCGTACGAGAATAGACCACCTCACCGCGAGGAAATTGCGCAACTGTATGATAGGAATAGGGAAAGGTATTACCGGCAGATGCAGATAGTGGAGTGGTAAGGTAAGTAATCCAAAGCAGACACAACCATATTAACCCGACACGAGATTTCACACAAACGCTGAAAACAGGAGAAAAAAGTATCATGAGCCCAATGCAAACAGTTGTTTTTTTGCCAAAATAATGATTTCTATGGGAATGGAGTTCACTTGTTGTGGAATTTCCATAGTTCTAATGCAATTATTATGGAACATTAGGATATAATTGTAAGCGCGAAGAGCATTCGCTCGGGTCATGCTTGTGGGAGGGCGAATGCAATTCGACCATTTAACTGAATACGAAAAACAAATTGGCAGAGTATCCCTCTGCTTACGATATCATTATTCCACGTACACTTCCCGTTGGCTTAGCACGCAATTTTCACTATCTTTGCCGTGATCAAGCGTACGAATACTATTCCCAAACCAAACAAATTATTATGATAGCCCAACTTCGTGGAACCCTTATCGAAAAAACGCATTCTGAGGCAGTTGTTGACTGCGGTGGTGTCTGCTATGCGGTGTCTATTTCGCTTGCAACATATGAGCAATTACCAGCTGTTGACGACAAGATTCAGCTTTTTACCCATCTGATTCCCCGGGAAGATGCGCTCAATCTGTACGGCTTTTCGACCACCGCCGAGAGAGAAGCATTCCTGATGCTTACGTCGATTTCAGGAATTGGTCCTAAGAGCGCACTGGCGATATTATCATCTTTAACTCTTTTTGAATTAAGAGATTATATCCTTAGAAATAATCTACTCGCGCTCCAGAAAATGCCCGGTATCGGCAAAAAAACTGCTGAACGCCTTATTATTGAGCTTCGCGATAAAGTAGGTAAACTATCGCTCTCAGAAAGTGTCGATGTGTCGTTTATCGGCGCTCAAAAACTCATTCAGCAAGATGCGCTCGCCGCGCTTATCTCGTTGGGATATAACAGGCTCCTCGCCGAGAAATCTATCAAAGCAGCCGCATCGGAGCCGGGAGCGGAAAATATTACCACCGACCAACTTATCAAAAAAGCGCTTCGTTTTGCTGCACAGTAATTGTTTTGAAGCGAACAGATTACAACTTAAACTATGAAACACGCCTACATCATGCAAATTATAGCCGTCATCTTCTTTTTATTTGGTGGGACGTGCGCGCTTTCTCAGCAGTCTGATGTTGGAAATTGGCTGATTTATTTTGGTAATCAGCCCATTGCCAAAACGTGGAACTGGCATAATGAATTCCAGATTCGTAATTTTAATTTCTTGGGTGATATCCAGCAAGTACTTGTACGAACAGGGATTGGATATAATCTGACTGAGAATAACAACAATCTATTACTCGGATACGGATATGTTCATACAGAGCGATATCTGCCCAATTCCGATGAAAAATCCGGTTCACAGGAACATAGAATTTTCCAACAATTTATTACCAAGCAGAATCCGGGCGGTGTGTTTATCCTTCACCGCTACAGAGTCGAAGAACGTTTTCTGCCCGATGATGTTCAAGTTCGATTTCGCTATTTTTTAGCAATCAATATTACTCTAAATACAACCAAAATGAACCCTAATACCATAAATCT
>JBPOHH010000661.1:0-2389 GCA_052035765.1 Bacteroidota bacterium | reverse complement strand
AGCTGCCGGGGCTCCTCGGTAGGACGTAATTTCAGGAAGGAACGACGATTCATAAATATTCTCCAAGTACATGAAACGACCATAGTAATCTTCAGCAAAATTAGGAATTTTATAAGTCATATACGCGGAAAATAAATAGGGAAGGTATTAAGGTGATTTTTAGGATTCGGTTGGCTATATTCCAAGCGTCGCCTGCGGTCACCCATGGCCGTCCAGGCCTTGTTGTAACGCAAGAGGCGGCAATGGAAGAATACTACGATAATTTCACAAAAATTTTAACTATAGTACTGTCAAGTTCAGAAGAGAATCACTGCCCATGCGCCTGAAATTTTGAAAATTCCGAACTGTCAATCTCCACAGTGTGGAATCCATTCGTAATTAACGCTTTACGTAAATTATACTCTGCCTGTAAAAATCCATAAAACTGCGCATCGGCCATGCTCGGCGCGAGAATACCGAGATAGTTCTTCGATTGTGGTTCGTAATGATTATGCAGGTGATAGGCGAGTTTCCACCCGTGTTGTAGGTCGCCAGCTATCGATTGTAAAAGAATCGTTGCTTTTGGTGGCCATGGTTGATCGCTTGCCGCAAAATAAACGCGAACGCTGTCTTCCGATGAATTATACACGATAAACCCATGAAATTCCGTGGGATGGCTCAGGAAAGGGTAACGGGCAAGTTGGTAATTGAGGAGTGCTGCTTCTAAAAAATTGATCGCCCTGATGGTGCCCGATTTGCCTGTATGAATGAGATTGGAATTATACGCATCGCCATTCTGTGCTGCGGCTGTATCTTCGGGAACATCCTGACTCGACTGCCGGTGAAGAATTTCCGTAAAGCGTTCATTCCCAAGGATGTTCTTCAAAGAATCCCGAAAAAGTTCCAGAGCCGGCACCGTTCCTAGCTTCGTTTCCCATAACGAGGGTTCGTTCGGAAGTTGCCAATAGTGAAAGATTTCATTACCATTTTTCTTGAGAATAACCGGCGTGATTGTCTGAAGCGAAACTGTCTGCTTGACGCCGGAAGAAATACATCCTAAGAGCAAGGATAGACAAGCAAGGGATAGTAGGAAATGAATAAGACTATGTTTGAGCATTTGAAAACGATAAAATTGGACTTGAATTCACGAAGCGACTGCCCGCGCTTCATCCTGCAAAATTATATCAAAAAAAGAAGACATCACCATCTCACCTACGTACTTTTTTAGATGTCAAGTTAGCAGAACAGCTTGAGTGAAAATGCCGCAAAAACTACCCCGAAATTATCATTTTTTGACAGGAAATTACCTCGCGGATATACAATAATTTCATTGTTTAGCCGCCATGTTTTGGCCTTATTTCCTGCACAAATTACTCTCTATTACTCACATTTATTTTATACAAAATGGAACATACTACATCTTCCTCTGCGAGCGCAAACGACTCAAACGGCGGCAAATGCCCGTTTCACGGTGGTGCTCTCAAGCAAAGTGCCGGCAATGGCACCCGCAATCGTGACTGGTGGCCTAATCAGTTGAAATTAAACATACTTCGTCAGCATTCAAACCTCTCCGACCCAATGGGTGAGTCGTGTAATTATGCCGAGGAATTCAAAACTCTTGACCTCGCGGCCGTCAAGAAAGACATCATCGACCTGATGACGACCTCCCAATCCTGGTGGCCTGCCGACTTTGGTCATTATGGTCCGTTCTTCATCCGCATGGCATGGCACAGCGCCGGTACCTATCGCATCTCGGACGGACGCGGCGGGGGAGGTTCCGGCATGCAACGCTTCGCTCCCCTCAATAGCTGGCCCGATAATACCAACCTCGACAAAGCCCGCCTGCTCCTCTGGCCTATTAAAAAGAAATACGGTAAAAAACTCTCCTGGGCGGATCTGATGATCCTCGCCGGTAACTGCGCGCTGGAGTCGATGGGATTTAAGACCTTTGGGTTCGGCGGTGGACGCGCAGACGTGTGGGAACCCGACGAAGACGTCTATTGGGGTTCGGAAGGTAAGTGGTTGGATGACAACAGATATACCGGCGATCGTGAATTAGAAAATCCCCTCGCCGCCGTGCAAATGGGACTCATTTACGTGAATCCTGAAGGACCAAACGGCAATCCTGACCCGCTGGCTGCAGCAAGAGATATTCGTGAAACATTTGGTAGAATGGCGATGAATGACGAAGAAACCGTTGCGCTCATCGCAGGTGGACACACCTTCGGAAAAACGCATGGCGCAGCCGATCCGAGCAAGTATGTGGGCGCAGAACCTGCTGCTGCAAGCATCGAACAGCAAAGTATGGGCTGGAAAAATTCCTTTGGAACGGGGAATGCAGGCGATACGATTACCAGCGGTCTCGAAGGAACATGGACGACGACGCCTACCAAATGGAGCAATAATTTCT